>NZ_JBEZGJ010000012.1:0-80260 GCF_040649965.1 Micromonospora sp. NPDC048843 | reverse complement strand
CCCGATCGAGGTCCCCTCTACTCAGGGGCAACGCATGTTGGGTCATGCACGGAAAGTATCGATCAGAGTGCGCAGGGTCAAGTGGAGTGATGCTCTACGCGAAGCAGGTGCGGGTCGCCTCGAGGCCCGCCCTAGCCTGGTATGCCAGCCTGCTCGTCAGGGCTCATGCCGTCGCCTTCACTGTCTACCCCAGCTCCGACACCGCGGCGGTCCGGCGACTCATCCGGATCCAGACCCTCGCCGAGGCGGTGCGAGCGCAGATCCGCGCGTTGCAGGAGCATCGCGTTGCATCGCGCTGAGCGGCATTGGACGCTCTGGCGCTGTGCGCGGTTGTGGTGAATTTCAGAGTTCGCCGAAGGCGGTGAACCTGGTGCGCTCGCTACCGAAGAACGCGAGCGGCACGGGTTGCCGTCAACGCCGGTCGACTGAAACTCGCCAGGACCCCTGCGGTGGGGCTCAAGCTTGATGCCTGCACGTTCATTTCGGTCAGTCGATAACCGAGCCAGCTGGCTGGCTGGATTGGGCCATACGCGGCCCGACTTCGATTCATGCTCACGCCCGGTAATGGGCGCGCGAGGTTGAGCCAACCCTGAACGTGCCGTAATCTATGAGCATGTGCACCCGAAATGGAGCACCGATGATACGTACAAGAGTTCGAATCCCCTCGGACACATCATTACCATATATCGATCATGATCCGCGCAGGGTGCCCTGCGCGGATCTTTCTGTGGTTGGTGTGCAGTGTTCCTGGTCGCAGACGATGATGATCTCGCTGCTGCGCAGGAGCGTGACCATGTCGTGTGGGCTCTGGATGGCGCTGGCGAGGCGGGGATGGTCAGCGAGTCTCGCGATGATGTGATCTTCTCTGAGGTAGAGGATCTTGCGCCGGTGATTAGTGGGCTGTTGAGTGCTGGTGTGGCCGTGGCGGCATCGGTAACCGGGGCGTTGGTTGATCCAGTGAGATTCCAATCTTCGGCCGCATAGTCCGCAGCGCAGTAGGCCGGTGAAGAGGTAGCGGCGGGTGGTGCCGTCGTGGGCGCTGCGGTGGGAGCGGATGGCCTGGACGGCGACGAAGTCCTGCTCGCTGACCAGCGCGGTGTGGGCCCGTTGCGTGGAGACCACCCAGTCCACGGTCGGGTTCCGCCGGATCGGTTCTCGCTGCGAGCGGCTAGCGTCGGCGTCGGTGTGCGCGGGTTGCCGGTTCCAGACCTGCCGACCCGTGTAACGAGGGTTGGCGAGGATCGCCGCGACCGTTCGCAGGGTCCACCGGTCGCCACTGCAGTGTGGATTGCGGTCGGGATCGACGCCCGACGGGCACGGTATCCCGGCGTCGTTGAGGGCGCGCGCGATGCTGGCGAGACTCTGGCCGTCCAGGCGTTGGGCGAACATCCACCGCACGTGTCCGGCCGTGGCCGGATCCGGTTCGAGGCGTTGAAGCCGGCGACCCCATCGCGCTTGGGCGGCGTTTGGATGAGGGCCGGCGTCGGTGAGTCGGTAGCCGTAGGGCGGCCGGCCTCCGAGATACCGTCCCTGCTCCCGCGCTTGGGCCCGCATCGCCGTGACGACCCGGAACCGGGCGCGCTGCACCTCACGTTTCGACTGGGCGCCCAGCATCATGATCAGCGCCTGGTGGGTCGGGTTGTGGTGATCGACAGGCCCGTCCGTCTCGGGCAGCCACAGCTGCACAGCGTGCTGTTCGAGCACCGGCGCCAGGTGCTGCAGCTGATTGGCGGAGAACGCCCGCTCGTACTCGCCGACCACAATCGCGTCGAACCCGCGATCTGGGTCGTCGAGCGCGGCCAGCAGCGCGGCGGCCTGCGGGCGCTGCCGCCAACCGCGGCGGCGAGAGCAGCCGACATCGAAGTACTCGGCGACGATCACGCCGTGAGCGGCGACGAGTTCAGTGGCGCAGTCCCGTTGCCAGTGCCGGGAGGTCACCCGGTCCTGGTGCTCGACGGTCGACATCCGACCGTAGAACGCAAACCGCAGACCACGCCGCCGTTCAGTAGGCAGCTGCGGGTCGGCCCGCGGCTGCCCGTTGAGCCATCGAGTCAGGGGATCCTCGAGATCGTCACGCTGGTTGTTCGACACGCCGATATTTCTACGAAGGATCTTCGCAGTCGAGTCGGACAAACAGTCCGCTGGCGCTGTCGAAGGACTGTCGGGCCGCTTGGTGGCAGTCGGTCTGTGCACTGTGCTGGCATACCGAGCATCCGCTCGACCGACGGGGACAATGCGTGACGCGCGGTTAGCGGCCTATCCGCGCACGTCAGCCGGCGGTGCGCGAGCTCTCTCCGAAAATCTCGCCGAGGTGATACCTGGCTTTGTTGAGATTCAGCGTCGCAGCGACTGACCAGTCCTCATCCACGATCAGACGCGCCAGGCGCAGACGTGCGCGAGGGGTCAAAGCAGCACTAGCGTGGGACATGAAGGCCTCCTGGTTGGCGGAGCGGTTCCTCGACAGCTCCACTCCGCAACCGGAGGCCTTCACCTACCTACGACATCAAACCGTGTCGTCACACAACCTCAACCAACCTCCCCGGACAGCACACCTAGCCCGTGCCTAGTAGTGCGGGTTGGTCGGCATCAGCTCGGACGCGCCCGCGTACAGCAGGTCGAGATAGTTCATCCCCGGGTGGTAGACGAAGTGCCACTCCAGTCGCACGCGGCTCGTGAAGGTAACTTCGGCGTTGCCGTCCACGTCCGGGTCGACCAACCGCAGGTCGTGCCGCCCAGCAACCGCGGCCAGTCGGCCCCAACCGGTGAAGGTCACCTCGGTTACGGCCTCGACCGAGCCGGGGTGTTGCTCGTCGGGGTCGTCGTCCACATGCCAGTTGATCGTGTCGAGGTCGGGCGTGACCACGTCGATCACCATCTCGCGCAGGATGTCCGTGGGAAGGTCGACGTCGTCGAAGGTCAGCCCGGCGGTCCAGTTCCCGCTGTTCCTCCCGACGTAGCGCCCGATGCTGTTGCCCGCCATCGTGCGGCATGCGCTGCTCACCGCTTCCGGTAGCAGACTGTCCAGCGACGGGAACAGCGCCTCCATCTCCGCCTGGGCCTTCCGCTTCCGCTCGTCGTCTTGCTGATCGCGGGTCAGACGCAGCGCGGTGGCATAAGCGATGCCTTCCTGCTCGGCCAGCTTCTTGGCCCGGTTGTCCGTGCTCACAATCAATCCATCCTCCGGCGGACCCCACGCGACCGCCGGCGACAGGGAATGTGCCGGAGCTACCGCACCCGCGTGACGATCAACGCCGTGTCCCTCGGTGTCCCCAGTGCCAGGCGTGGGCCGGCGGGCGACAAGGAGAATCCGGCGGCGCGGGGCCACCGTGCTCTCAACCGTAGCTCGGGAGATATGCATCGGCAATTGGCTAAGTCGGGCATGTCTCTGCCCGGCAGCTGTCCGGCCGCAATAGGGCGGCCCGGCCTGACTTCCCCGCAGACCGGGCCGCCCGCACCAGGCACGACAGCACGAAGCGGTGACCATGAGCGAGCCGGAGTTCCTGCCCTGGGACCGGCAGCGCTGAGAGCCCGAGAAGGCGGGCATTTGTGCTGTACCGCTACCTGGGCCGCACCCGCACCGCCGCCAAGGTCGCCACCGAGGTCAACAAGAGCCGGGATTACCTCCACAAGCTGGCGAGCATCTGGAAGTGGGTGCAGCGGGCGCAGACGTGGGACCGCGATGAGGACCGGCTGTACGCCGAGGGTCTGGCCGAGCAGCGGCGCAACATGGCCAGGCGGCAAGCCCGGATCGCGTCGACGCTGCAGGCGACGCTCGTGACCCGGTTGCAGGCCCTCGACGCGTCGAAGCTCGGCCCTGGGGACATCGCCCGCTGGCTGGAGGTAGCGACCCGCGTCGAGCGGCTGGCGCTGGGCCTGCCGGACTCGACCACCGCCCACACCGGACCGGATGGCCGCCCGATCCGCGCCGAGGTCGACCAGATGAGCTAGCAGCAGCGCGCCGACTTTTTCCGGGCGCTGATGGCCGAGGCGTGGGCCCGCGCCGGCCAGACCGACCCCGTGGGGGATGCCGACGACCCGCACGACCCCGACGACGAAGGAGACGACGAGGAGGCGGCCGATAAGTCAGCAACGCAAAGCTGAGGGGAAGGTGTGGGCGCCGCGCTGGGCGGTGTGGTCCATCGCCGTCGGCGGGCCGCTGGTCGTCGCGTCCAGCGCGGCCGCCGTGGCGCGGTGGCGCGGTCAGGCGGGGCCTGCGGTCGACCCGGCTGCTGACCGGGCACCGGACACCGAATACCGCGCAGTCGGCGTGCTGACACGGCGGGCCGGTCGTCGGCCCGCAGACTTGGGCGGCGCTGAACGTGCAGCCCCGCCGGGCTGACGGCCGGGCCCGTGAGCGAGGAGTGTCCATGTTAGTACCACGCGAGCCCAGTGGATAGGCTGTCGCAGCCCGGCAGGCCGCGAGAAGGGGTGACCAATCGGTGGCGATTACAGACCTCAAGCTCAGCGAGAATTGGGCGCTCGGTGAGCGCATTGGTGGGGGAGGCTTCGGCAGCGTCTTTGCGGCCAGTTCTCCACGCCATCAAGACGCGGTTGCCAAGCTGATCCCGAAGAAGCCCGGATCTGCTCGGGAGCTTCTATTCGTCGATCTCGGTGGTGCACGGAATGTTGTCCCAATTATTGACAGTGGCGAGACGCTCGATAGCTGGGTTCTCATTATGCCCCGGGCGGAAAAGTCGCTTCGCCAGAACTTGCAGAGCGCGCTCAGCCCGACAGAGGCAATTGCGGTTCTGTCCGACATAGCGCTCGCGCTCAGCGACCTGCAAGGCAAGGTTGTTCATCGGGACCTGAAACCTGAGAACATTCTCTTGCTCGACGGCAAATGGTGTATCGCAGACTTCGGAGTTTCCCGCTACGCCGAAGCCACGACTGCGCCGGATACTCAGAAGTACTCGATGACCCCGCCATACGCTGCCCCAGAGCAATGGCGGTCAGAGAGAGCTACGTCTGCCACCGATGTCTACGCATTTGGGGTCCTCGCCTACGAGTTGCTGACGGGTAGTTGGCCGTTCAGGGGGCCTGGCGCGAGTGACTTCCGGGATCAGCATCTACACTATGAGCCGCCGCCGCTAGACGGCGTGTCCCTTGCCTTGGTGAGCCTTGTAGAGGAATGTCTATACAAGGCTCCTCAGACTCGGCCCTCACCAAGCAATCTGTCGGCTCGGCTTGAGCGGGCTTCCCATACCATTTCCGGCACTGGCCTATCGCTTCTCCGCGAGGCAAATCGAGCTGTGATAGCTCAACGAGGGGAAGAGGGTCGTGCCGCAGAGCGCGCCCGGTCCGAGAAGGAGCGTCGAGCTGAAATCGCGAAATCTGCGCAAAAGGCGATTAGTCGCATTATGGATGCGCTTAGGGCCGCGATCATGGACAGTGCTCCGGTGGCAGAGTTCGTGCCTCGAACAGTCGACTTAGATCCTGTCAGCAAGGAACCGTACGTGAGGCCGTTGGGCTGGCGCATTCACCTGAACAAAGCAACACTTGACTTTGTAATTCCAGTAGGCGCGCAGATCGACTTGCAATCGAGATTCGAACTTCCGTTCGATGTTGTTTATTATGCGAGAATAGGGGTTGAGCGCCCAAAGGATCACCCGAGAGATACTGAATACCGCGGTAGAAGTCATGCGTTGTGGTACTGCGACGCCCAAGAGTCCGGCCGCTATCAGTGGTTTGAAACAGCGTTCGCCAATACATCATGGCATGCACCTTCCCCTCAAAAACTCGACGTCGAACCGTTCGCGATGGACCCGACTGATGAATCGGCGAAAGCCTTTCGGCTCGGCGTCTGGGCGCATCAAGTTGCTTGGCCCTTCATGGCGGTGGTAATCGATGACCTCGACGACTTCATCAACCGGTGGGCAGCTTGGCTCGCTGATTGCTCGATCGGTCAGCTAAGTCGACCCTCACGGATTCCTGAACGCGCCGTGGAGGGAAGTTGGAGAAGACAATAGTCAGTGCAACCACCGATACGAGAATGCCCTCAACAGCCGCGCTATCTACTTGCAGCCCGGCCGCCCGGGTGACCGCCTGAAGCACGACCCGCACCGGCCGAAGATCCTCATCGAAATTCCTGACGACGACTTCCGGGAACAGTGGGAGGACGTTGCGGTGCGGCGCCTGGCCAAGGTGATCCGCCGTAGGTCACCAATACCCCGGGAAGAGGCGCGCCGGCTGGCCGTACAGTGGCTGGCACAGTCGCGTGAGATCAGCGGCTTCCGGCTGCCAACGTGAGTCTCCCGCGTGGGGCTTGGTTCGACTTGCCCCAGCGGCGCGCCTGTACGAGGCTGGTCCAGGTATCTTCGCTCCGTTGCAAGGGCGGGTAAGCCGCGCGCACCTGTCAGGTCACTTGCTCGTAGAGCACCCCGTGCTTGCTCCGCATGAGGGCTTCGATCGACGCGGCGAGGTTGGTGTCGTGCACCAGTAGTCCCAATTCGATGTTGGTGTTCTCGGCGCTAAAGGAGAAGTTCGCGCTGGTCAGTAGCGTGATTACGCGGTCAACGACGATGAACTTGGCATGACTCACCAGCGGATGGTGGCCTCCGGGCGGGGTTAGCGTCCGGAGTACGGTCGCCTTCGGGAGATGGGCCGCGACGGCTGCCGGGGAGCCGGCGTGGGCGTCGAGGTACACCGTGACGCTCAGGCCGGGGCGCCGTGCGGCGTCCTTGAGGGCAGTCCACATGCCCGAGTGCGGCGTGAAGTTGAAGCTGGAGCAGACGATCGACATGCGTGCGTCGTCGATGATGCGCTGAGCTTCGCTGGTGAGACGGCCGGTCGTGGCTTCGACGCCGGGCATGGTCCAGACGGGGGAGATGGCGGTCCGGACGGATCGTGCGCCGGCGATGGCCCGGAGTACGGCGACTGAGTTGTCCCGGTGCTCCGGACCGAGTTCGGCCGCGAGGAGTAGGCGCTTCGCCTCGCCGCGGCGGGCGGCGTGTACTTCTTTCAGTGCCTGGCCAGAGGTGCCGCCGGCTTGTAGGACGGTGGCGAGTCGTTGTGCCTCGTAGGCGGTCAGGAAGGCGCCGAGCGCCGTGTAGGGGTCAGTAGACATCGATGGTGCCGAAGAAGCCGGGGACCCGTTCGTCGTCGATGGTCGGCAAAGTGAGCAGGAATCTGCGGTCGAGGAATCGGTTGGCCCGTTCGCAGGAGGTTTCCGAGGCGAAGCTGCAGCAGTGGCAGGCCGCGCCGTGCAGGAAGTCCTCGCCGTGTCGTGGTGTGCGTTGCCCGCAGACGGGGTCGGAGGAGCAGCGGGCTGCTCTGCGCAGCGCGTCGAGCAGGAGCCCGTGCAGCCGTTCCGGCTGACTGAGCGCGACCAGTCCACCGAGGGTGCCCTCGCTGTCGGAGGCCGTGGTGCAGATAAGTAGCCCAGCGGCGGCGGGCCGGTCGGGGGTGGCAGGCCAGGCGTAAAGGCGTTCACTGAGACTGGCAGCGCCGTAACCGCAGGACATCGCCATCTCGCGGATGAGGATGTGCGCCAGGCTGTGTATCAGCCAGTAGCGCGGGGCGGGAAACCGGCTGTCGGGGTCGATCTGGGCGGCGGTAGCGGAGAAGCGCCGGGAGAAGTTGTGCCGGTGGGCTTCGCGGTGCGCCCGCCACAGGCTGGTGGGCAAGATCTGTGCTTCCCAGGCGGCGATGGCGGCCTCGTCGAATTGCAGGAAGATGCCCTCGCCGCGGTCCTCGGTGGCCGGTACCCAGGTGGGGCGGCCGTCCCGGGTGAGCTTGACGAGCCGGCTTGCGAGGTCGTTGACCCGGTCCATTTCGTCGATCCGGGTGAAGCCGATCACCGCGTTGACCTTCTTCATCCGGTTCACGGCGATGACCCGGTGCACTTGCTTCGGGAGGTCGGCGGCCGTGGGCATCTCGGTGACCATCAGGCCGCTGGAGTCCTGCTGCTGCGCGAACAGGCTCGGCTTCTGCAGGTAGTCCCACTCCGGCACAAGCAGCTCGACCGGGTCCCAATCGCGTAGCCTCTCCCGGCGCTCCTCCTCTGACGGCGGTGGGGCAAGTGCCTCGGCCGCCGCTGCGGTCAGCTGTTCGTCGGTGACTCCGGCGAGGTCGCACTTGTGCGCGACGAGCAGCGAACGAAGCACCTTCGGCAGGGCTTTGTAGTCGGTCAGTTCCTCCGGCGTCAGGTGCGTACGCAGTTTCGTGGCGAGCGCGGTCTGCTTCTGCTCCTCGCTGCGGGGCATGACGATGATCGACTGGGTGGACGCGAACCAGAGGTTGGACGCGCCCATCATCATCAGCGAGGTGTCCAGTCCGCATTTGGGATCGAAGGCGTCCAGGTGCGGATGCCGGCCCCGGCAGGTCGGTAGCTTCCGTTTGCCGGCCTCGCCCTGCGCCTCGCCCATGCCGCGCCGCTGTTGGCAGCGTTCGCAGGTGATGACCGCGCCGGCTCCCTGTCCGATGTTGCTGTCGCGCAGTTTCAGGTCCGGGTGCGGGGCGGCGGGGCAGGTTCTGCCGCGGTGCACCCACAGCGCATACGGGAACTCGTCGAGGTGGCCGTTGGCGCAGGCGAGCAGGTAACGGGCGGACACCGCCGGGCTGCGCCTGGCCTTTCCCTTCGTGGGAGCCTTGGCCTTTCCCTTCGCCGCACCCGCAAACGTACGGCCGGGACAACTTGCGTGTTCGAAGGTCGCCAGGTCGGGCCGGAACGGGTGGGTGTTGGTGTAGCTGAACCGCGACAGCGGCCCGAGGTAGTCGCAGCCGGTGCACCGCAGCCACTGCGGGAACACCCGCGCGGGGATGCCGAGGTCGGAGCCCTCCTGCGACATCGCGCGGGCCTTCGGCTGCCACGGGAACGGCCGCAGTTGCTGCACGCGCGACCCAAGGTGAAGCTGGACCACCTTGAGCAGCCGTGGCTCTTCGATCGTCTGCACGGTGGGACGCCGCCGCCAGATGGGCTCCCAATCGTCGAGGCCGGCCGGCATGATCGAGAACTGCGGCAGGTCCATGATCGAGCCGACACCGTAGGTGTAGAGCAGCGACGACGGGCGGGCCGAGCCAACCTTGGCCCGGTTCTTGACGTTCGCCTGCTCACTGTCGGCCAACGGGTCCAACAGCTGCGCAGACTCGAAGATCATCTGCCCCTCGTCGTCCGTCACTCGTCTTCTCCTCCTTCAGGCAACTCCCACGACGGCGCGTCATCGGGCTCGACGACGAACAGCCGCTCGGCTATGGGGCTGACCAGCAGGTTGATCTCCGGCTGGACCTCCCGCATCGAGTGCGCGACGACGAACGGCGCGCGGTCCGGCTGACCCTGGTGGGCCTTTGCGTTCTCCGGGCTGATCAGCAACGGCAGGTAGCTGTCGTTGTCACCGGTGCGCTCATACACCAGGGTCTTGCTAAGTTTCCCGGCGTACTCTCCCCGAGCGTTCCACTGGTCCATGCGGTTGATCAGCCGCTGGTGCGCCTGCGCCATCAGGTCGTCCAGCTGGGCCGCCGGCCGGATTCGGGCATAGAGCCGATCGACCAGGGCGGTGAGAGCGTCCTGTTCGGCACGGACCCGCCACGCGGCCCGCTCCGGCGACAGCCCGTCGTCGCGGTGCGCCTGCAGCACCCGAGCCGCGCTGACCAGCACCCCGTCAATGCCCCGGTCCAGAGCCGTCGGCGAGAACGGGGTAACCGACAGCGCCTCCACCTGCGCGTAAAACGTCTCGTGGTAGTGCCGGAACTGCTCGTAGTGGGCCAGGTCGCGGGGCCGCGCCCAGTTCCCGAGCGCCACGACCAGACCGGGTCGGCCGCAGTCCTCACCCGGACGGCCGACGTCGCGGCCCACCCGTGAGGACGCCTGGATGTACTCGGCGGTGTTCTTCGGCTGCCCCACCACCAGCATCAGCCCGAGCCGCTGCACGTCGACCCCGACCTGCAGCATCGAAGTGGCCAGCACCACGTCGAACGGGTCGGCCTTCGGCCGCTCCATCCGCCCGCCGGCCTCTTGCTGTTCGAGCCGCTTCCGCATCGCCGTGGTCGTGGCGTAGTCGGGGTCGAACTCCAGAGCCAGGTTGTCCAGGGTGCGTCCGATGTCGACTGAGGCGATGCGGGAGGTCAGCTCGCCGGTGACCAGGCGCCCGTACGAGCCGAGCCGCCGTGGAAAACCCGATCCGGGGCGGGGCTGCCGGACCCGGTTCTGCACGTCGTCGGCCATGTAGCGGGCCATACCGGCCAATTCACGGGTCGCGTTGAAGTAGCCCACCAACGTCATGTACGGATCGGCGGCAGACCCACTGCGATCGAACAGCAACTGCCCGGCGAGCAGCAACACCTCGGCGACCCGGATCTCCGCGCTCGACAGCCGCACTCCCTGCGCGCTCACCCCGATATAGCGCCGGCCCGGGGTAGTCGGCCCGATCGGCAGCTCCTGTGAGAAGTACGTGTCCGCCACATCCAATACCTGCGGCGGGAAGATCTGGACGCCCCGCCCGTACAGCCCTCGTACCTGCTCGTCGGCGCGGCGCACGGTGGCCGTCGACGCCACGATCATCGGCCGGACCGGCTTGCCGTCGGCGGTCTCCCACGACGCGAGGGTCTCGACGGCCACCTCGAACAGCCCCACGGCGGTGCCCAGCGCCCCGGTGATCAGGTGCAGCTCATCCTGAATGATCAGATCCGGCGGCCGGAGTCGTCCCACCGGGCGTACGGTCGCGGCGGGCAGGCCGGGCTCAGCCTGGTGACCGGTGGTCACGCTGCAACTGGCGTAGTCCGGGTGAACGTAGCCGTGCCGACCGCAGTACCGGCCGACGTAGCCGAACAGCGACGCCGCCTCACCCTCGCGCGCCAGCCGTGCGAACTTGTCGACCGTCGCGATCACGAACGCCGGCGGCATCCGGTAGATCTCCTCGTCCACCGTCAGCATCGGCAGGCCCTCATCCACCTGACCGCCCTTGGCGAACGGGCACTGCCCCGTATCGTCGCCGCAGAAGACCAACACCCGCCGCTTCGTCTTGACCGGCTTCACGTTTGCGGCGCCGATCGAGCTGCCGCACCACGGGCACCGCTGCACCTGCAACACCGTCAACCGGTGCCCGCCGTACGCGTTGGCCTTGCGCAGCTGCTCGTCCGCCTCGTCCCAACGCTTTGGGCTCACGTCGGTGCCGACCCACAACCCGATCCGGAACGGCTTACTACCCCAGGTTGCCTCGTCCCGGCGGCGGACCAGCTCCGCCGCACACACCAGCGTGGTGGCCCGCTGGAACTGCTGCGCGGTGAGCAGCCGCAACGTGTACCGCATCAACACGGCCACCCCGTCACGCCCGTTCAACGGGCCATCGGAGGACGCCACCATCTGCTGCCGGCGCCGGATCGCGAACGTGTACGCCGCCAGACCCAGGTACGCCTCGGTCTTGCCACCACCGGTCGGGAAGAACAACAACTCCACCCACGACAGCTCACCGCTGCGCGCCGCTGCGGTGGGGTCGGTCAGCGCCGGCAGCTGCATGATGATAAACGCCAGCTGGAATGGCCGCCACGACGACGGCTTCTCCCGCTCGTCGGCCTCAACCTGACCGTGGGCGTCGTCGAACGACAGGCTCGGGTCGGAGCTACGCAACGCCCCGATCCGAGAGTGGACCCGCTGGTCCCGCATGACCTCGTTCATGAACCGGAAGCACGCGAACGCCTCCGGATCAGCCACCACGTGCGCCAGACCGTCCGCCAGCCGCTGCTCTGCCGCGCGTGCCTCGTCCACGACCTCCTCGGCCAGGTCCCGCAGATGCTCGGGAAGCTGCGCCGCTTTCGCGGCCTCACCGTCGAGCCAGGTCCGGTAACCATCCACCAGCGGGGCGAGCCCATCACGAACCTGTTCAGGGCTGGCCTTGGCCAGTGCGTCCATGGACAGCATTGCGCCCGTGACCGACCGTGCCTGCGTCTGCGGTGTCTCCGCGACCGGCAGCCACGTCGTCCACACCGCCGTCGCCCGCCGTGCTCCCGGCTCTGCCCGCCAGTCCACCGAGCAGGTCCGCCCGACCGCGAACTCCAGCCGATTGCGGTACTGCAAGTGCAGCCGGCGCATTTCGTCGTCGTGCTCCGGCCACTCCTGCTCCATGACGTCGCGCACCGGCAGGAACACCGCCGCACCGCCCGCGTCGACGTGCAGCTTCGTCTGGAACAGCCACTCGTGCACCGGGATCGTCGGCGGTGTCTCCCGGTCATTGACCAGCGCAATCTCGATTAACCGCCGACCGAAACGCGCGTCGTCGTAGGCATCGATCCGCAAACAGATCTGCCCGGTCAGCACCCGCGTGTACGTCCGCCCCGGCGTCAGCTCGGCCGCCGCGATCTTCTCGACGACCCCCACCGGCGTCCGCTGATACCGACGCAGCGCCCGGCCCCGCTTGTCGACCTCACCGGTCTTCACGCTCTCGTAGGTGCCCCACGACGCGGTGACCGTGAACTCCGCCAGATCGTTTGGCACCTGGAACCGCAACCCCATCGACGACGGAATCATCAGCCCCTGCCGCGGAGCCTTGTCGTCGGCGTCATCCTCCTCACCCTCGACGTCGGTGCCGTCGGCAGACTCGGCCGGAATCCCACGCTGCGCATGAAAACCCGCCGCATCAGATCGGATGCCTACCAGGCCATACCCGTCCTCAGAGCCGGCCGGATCAGCATCGGGCTCGGTCAGCTTCACCGGCGCGATATGCCCCACCAGGTACAGCTGACGCGGGCTCACCGCCAATAGCTCCTCCGGACCACCCGATGGCCCGAGCAGCTCACGCTCCAGGATGTCGACCAGGTTCTCCCGAACTGCGTATGACGTGCCGTCCGGCTCGTGTGCGAGCCGGAAACCCGGCGCCGAGTCAGTCACAGCAGCGCCTCCTGGCCCTCGTGGACCACCGGCTTTCGCTGGCGGGCAGTCGCCTTCTTCGCCGCCTTCGGACGCTGCGCCGCCGCACGGCGCAGATTCTCCGCGAGCAGCCGGTCTAGAGTCTTCACCCGTGCCGCCGGACTCACCGTCCACCGCGTCATCTGACGGTACGTGTGGAAGCCATGCTCCAGCGGCACATCCGACCAGTCGTACGCCGCCATCACCGCCTCGTCCACCTTGACGTGAATTTGTCGCAACCGGGCCACGTCCGGGTCTTCGGCATCTGCCAGCCCCGGGTCATTGACCAGGTTGTAGAGCTTGGTCAAACCCAGTTCGCGCCGCAGCATGATCTCGCGCCGCTCGACATCCAGCACCCGGCCCACTTTCTCCAACCGATCCGTCGACTCCGGGCGGGGAAACGTCATGAACACATCGGATGGTGAATAGTTCACATCCGCCCGCATCGTGGAGCCATACTTGACCGCCCACATTTGATGCAGACTCGACGACAACACCCCCTGATCGGCTGGCGAGTCGGTCGCGAACACGGCAAGCTTGTGGCTGAAGACATGCCCAGTGGGCACCCGCACAGGCATGACCGACTTGCTGACCAATGCAATGACCAGCACCTCGTCCAGTCCGGCGATCGCACTCCGCATTCCTGGACAGTTCTCGCCAAACCGCCACCAGCGCTCCCGGTAGGGCTTCTTCTTGTTTAGCGCTCGCTCGGGGAAAACGAGTTCCTCAATCCTTTCGAAGGCGATGGGGAAGGCCGATGCTTCGTTGATAGATCGTTCGTTGAAGTCGATGACCCAGCGCGAGGCGGAGCAGTCGGGGCGTGAATTGAGATCCTCGCCGTTGAGGTAGGGGAACAGCACCTCACGGTTCCGGTCGTCCTCGGCGATCCACGCGTGAGCTTCGTCGGGCTCTAGCACAAATCCCATGCCGAGCACGATGCAGCCGATGAAGGCGAAGTTCTCGTTCTCGGCGAGCCGGGCCGGGGTGCCGTCGACCTGTCCGGCGGGTTCCAGCAGCGTGGAGATGCGTGACACCGTGATCCCGTCAGCCACCCGATCGGCTGCATCGGCGACCGGGCCGCGGCTGCCCCAAACTGCCGCATACTCCAGGTTGGCGCTTGCCGACGGCCACGAGGCGCTCTGCACCGCACGCGTGATCGTAACCCCGTCGGCAACGATGCGGTCGAGACCGACCTCACGGCTGTCACCCTGCGCGATGGTGTTCGTGCCGATCAACCCGAGCGTCCCGGCCGGCCGCAGCAGCGCGACCGCGCGTAGCAGGAAGTAGGCGACGAGGTCGGCGCTGCCCCGGGCGCCTCCGGCGACCTGTTGGACGAACCAGTCGCGGACATTCGTGCCTAGCGCGCCGGTGAGCTTCTTGCCGCCCAGAAAGGGTGGGTTACCGATGACGGCATCGAAGCCGCCATGATCGACCACCACGTCCGGGACTTCGAGCACCCAGTGCAGCGGCTGCCAGCGTTCGTAGTCCGTCGCGACAATCGGGGTCAGCCCCTTTTCCAAGATCGAGTCAAGAAACTCGCGATTGCCGACTGTGCCGTCGGCCGGCATCGCGGCGGTCACCGCCTCGGCCAGGTTCTCGTACGCTTCGTCCAGGGCTTTGCCGGGTTTGCCGCCGAGGCGGAGCCCGGCGGCGATCACCCCGTCGGCCACCTGGCGGAGCTGGGCGGTCAGCTCGCGCGAGCGGTTGAGTTGGCGACGTTTTGCGGTAGCGCTGCGCATGGGGTCGTGTTCGCGTACTGCGCTGGCGAGGTCTCGGCGGATATCGACGGCCCGCCGGATGGTGCCATCCACGTCCTGGGCCGTCAGTCTGGCCTGCTGATGGGTGGGCGCCTCGATGTGTAGGGTGCGGAGCTGGCGTAGGTCGGTGAGGCCGAGCAGGGAGTTGCCGTGCAGGATCTTGTCGTCGACGAAGGAGAATGGTAGGTCGCGGTCGAGCGAGACCAGCCAGAGCGACAGCTTGCACATCTCGACGGCCATCGCGTTGATGTCGGCGCCGTAGAGGCAGCGGGCGACGACCTCGCGGATCGCGTGTTGGCCGAGGTCGTGCCGGTGGGCGTTGGCCGGGTCCTCGTCGATCCATGCCTCGACGAGACGGGCGGCGAGGTAGCGGGCGGCGGCGACCAGGAATGCGCCGGAGCCGGCGGCGATGTCGGCCACCTTGAGGTTGAGGATCTCGTCCGAGCCGCGCAGTCTCCAGGCGCCGCCGCTCTCCGGTACCTGGTGCGGGCCGGGGGAGTAGCAGAGCGGTTCGAGAGCGTGCTGGACGACCTCCTCGGCAAGGTCTTTCGGGGTGTAGTGGGCGCCGGCGTTGCGCCGCGACGGCGTCTCGGTGACCACCAGACCGCCGTCCAGGACGACGGTAGGGCGGTCGCGCAGGTCGGGCCGGGTGATGGTGGCCCAGGGCAGCAGGCGTGCGCGCAGGTCGTCGTTATCGGTCACCGCGCGCAGCATGCGGTCGGCGTCGTCGCCGGGCGTGGCTGCGAGCCGCTTCGCCAAGGCGTTCGCGCTCGGCGGGGTGGCAGCGGGCTGGTTTTCCTTGAGCCAGGCGATGATCGCGGTGGCCAGTTTCGCCGAAGTTGCATTGACGCTGGCGAGCTGCTCCAGCATTGTCAGCGGGATCTCCGGCTCGGCTCCGGTGGCACCGACGAGGCCGACTTGAGTGTCGCCGGTGACCCGGGTGCAGGAGTAGCCGAGCAGTCCTTCGTAGATGTAGCCGATCTGTTCCACGTCGACGTCACGGAACGAGATCCGGCGGGCGTCGCCGCCCTTGAGCTGGGCGACCTGCACCGAGCGTAGAACGTGCAGCATGACCCGGTCGGAGACGGGCAGGGCGAGGGTGCCGTTGTCGTCCGAGGCGGTCAGGAACGGGTACCGCTCCGGGTCGAACAACGATCCGCCGTACGCGGGCATGCGCATGTTCTCGAACGACGCGCCGCGGTAGAGGGCCTGGCTGGTGGCGAGTAGCCGGTGCCATGTCAGGTAGGTGCTGTCGAGCGATTCCTCGCCGTCGCGCAGCCGGCGCTGTTCCAGGTCGTCGAGTTCACCGCTGATGCCGTACCCCTGCAGGAAGAGTTCGCTCTGAGGCAGCAGGCCGCGCTCTTCGGCGAAGAGCAGGAAGACGACGCGCATCATGACCGTGACGGCGGCGGAGTAGGTGTCGTGCGGGTCATCCGGAAGTGGATCGCGTAGGCCTCGCCTGTGGTGGTCGGCGGCGGTCTCGGCGAGCGCCTGGATCAGCAGCTCGACGGCGCGGCGGACCTGGGCGCCGAGGGCTTCGGTGATCTCCTCGGCGGCGGCCACGGATTCCTCGAACAGCTTGGGGAGCCGCTCGTTGGGGTCGCCGCCGATGATGTACTGCCGGGCGATGGCAGTGAGGAAGGCGTTGCGGGTCAGTGGTTCTTCGACCCAGGTCTGGGCGTCGACGATGCCGGAGGCGACCATCGCGTCCGGCCGGGCGCAGACCAGCGCCCACCAGCGGCCGTCGGTGACGATGCCGATCGCGATGCCGGCGCCGCGCAGCATCGCTTCCATCCGGTCGATAGCGGTGGCGGCCCAGCCGTCGGTGCCGGTGGCGTGCAGGCTGTCGCACTTGTCGACCACGCCGACCAGCGCGCCAATACCGTCCGGCCCGTGCAGCGCGGCCTGCGGGGTGACGGAGATCCGCCGGTCGGGCGAGTGCGCATTCACCCCGGGCGCGAAGTCGGGACCCCAGGCCAGCGAGCTACGCCATCCGACGACGTCCCGCAGGACGGTCTGCACCCAGACGTCGCGGACCTCGGTGTACTTGGCCTGAACGGTCTCGTCGTCCGGGTCGATGTCGAGGGCCTCCCAGGCGTGGTCGTACGCCGGCTTGGCCTCGCGGAGGACGTCGAGGCGGTCGGGGTCCAGGGCGGGCATGCCCTGCGGCCACACCCGCTTCAGCGGCGGGATCGCCAGGAACGGGCCGTCTGTCTCGACCAGTTCCAGCCACGCCCGGTGCAGCTCGGTGGCGGTCTTCGGGCGGAAGGTACGGGCGGTCCGCATCAGCGTGAACCTCCTCGCTGGGCGTCGGCCGGGGTGAGCGCGAACACCACCGCCGCGGCGGTGGTGTGTGGTTTGACGTCGCGGTACCGCTCGGTGATCGCCGCGATCTCCCGCTGCTCCTCGTCGCCGAGCTCGTCCAGGCGACGGCGCATCGTTTCGATGTCGCGGCGGCGCTGCCGCTGCTGGTCGTCGGGGAAGAGGGCTAGTTGGTCTTGCATCTCGGCGCTGGTGAGCTGGTCCAGCGACTCGTTCAGGTTGCGGCGGAACGCGGCGAAGATCTCCCGCGCCCGGTTGACGTCGGCCTCCTCGCGTTTAGCGAGCTGGTCGCTGACCCGCTGATGGCGAGACTCGGCGCGGCGCGTCATCGAGTCGAGCAGCCGGGACCGCAGCGGGGACTCCGGCTCGTTCCACTCGCTGGCCAGGTCGGCGCGGACGTCCGCAGCGGCCGGCGTCAGCCTGCCGGCGTCGAGGGCCTGGTCGAGCAGTCGCTCGGCGCGTTCCTCGGCGATAGCACGGCGGCCCCGCAGGCGTACGCCGGCGAGGAAGATCTCCTCGTGCAGGCGTAGCCCTCCCCGGCCGACCAGCACCATCCGGGTGACGGCCGCGACGAAGGACTCCTCCAGCCCATCCACCACGACCGCCGTGACTCGGTGCAACGGCGCGTCCGCGCTCCACAGCGACCGCCGCAGCAACCGCTGAGCCTTCTTCACCAGCGGGTGACCCAGGTGGACGTAGACCAAGTCCTTCCGCCCTGCCGCGGCCTTGTCGTCGAACGTGATCGGCCGCAATACACCCGGCTCGGAGCGGGTGTCCAGGCCCTTCAACGTCGACTGCCAGGCTGGGCCGAGCGGCGGCACGGCGAACACGGCTGCGTCGGTCCGGTCGTCGCCGGCCACCACCAGGGGCGGCTGGTGGCTGATCCGCAGCGCGGTGTCGACGACCCGCCGCAGATTCTCCGGCTCCAGGTGCAGCTCCGCCCGACTGTCGGCGTAGCCCTTCTCCAACTGAGTCAACCTGCTGTTCAGGTCCAACCCGCCGGCCAACGCCTTGTTGATCACAGCGTTGCCGTCGAGCGCGCCCTTCTTGCGCCGTCCCGCTGAGGAGCGGGTGAAATGGTCCTGAATCTCGTCGGCGATGACCTGGTTGACCGACCCGAGGTCACGCGCGACCGTCACGACCTTGCGGGCGATCCGGCCCATGAACTCCATGTCTGCGGCGTACAACGTCGCCGAACGGTCCGGCGAGAACTGGAACACCAGCGGAGTCTGCTGCTGCCCGTAGCGGTCGATCCGGCCGATGCGCTGTTCCAACCGTGACGGGTTGAACGGGACGTCCAGGTTGATCAGCCGGTGGCAGTGGTCTTGGAGGTCGATGCCTTCACCGGCTGCGTCGGTGGCCAGCAGCACCCGCACGAGGTTCTTTGCCGACGGCTCCGTGGTGAAGTGCTCGCGGATCAGCTCCCGCTCGTCGGTCGGCGTCTGCCCCTGGATGACCTCCAGCACGTCGCCGTAGCCCTGCTGCACCAGCACCCGGTGTACCCACTCCAGGGTGTGGGCGTACTCGGTGAACACCACGATGCGCTCGTTTGACCAGAACCCGCCCGGTCGGCAGATCGCATCCAGGGCGGTAATCAGCTCGTCAAGGCGAGAGTCGGGTCGACTTTCGAAGCTCAGCCCCCACTCGGCCAGCCGCTGCAACTCACCTGGCGCGGCGGCGACCAGCGGGTCGGTGGCCTTGCTATGCCGTAGGGCCGTCGCCTCGTCCTGTTCCCAGAGGCCTTCCTCCTCGTCAGCCTGCCCCTCGCCGAGGATGTCGTCGTAGTCCCAGTCCGTCGGCGCATGGCCCACCGACCGCGCGGCGAGGTACGACTGCAAGGTCATGCCGAACGCCCACGGGCTCGACAAGAACCGCTTCTTGAACAGCATCGCGGTGATGTCACCGGACTCACCGGTCCCGTTCGCCTTCGCGCTCTCGGTGAGAATCCGATCCAGCAGAGCGAACATCTCCTGCTCGTCGGCGCGCGGTGTGAACGGGATGACCCGTAGCTCCCGAGGGCGGAAACCCTTCTCCGGCAGGTCCGACTTCAACCGCCGAACCGTCACCTCCCGCAACGCCCGCTCGTCCAGCAGCGCACCACGGCTGAACCGGCGCGAGTCGATCATCTCCAACAGCGCCGTGAACGACTCCGGATGCCCGTTGTGTGGAGTGGCGCTGAGAAACAGACGGTGCTCACACTTGTCCGCCAGATCCCGGACCGCGAGCGTGCGCTGCGTGTCAACGGCGTAGCCGCGCCCACCACCGATCGTCGACGGGCTGGCCGGCGCCACGTGGTGCGCCTCGTCCACGATCAGGATGTCAAACGCGTACCGCCGAGCGCTCTTCGTGCTCGCCGCCTGCGCGTACACGTCACGCAGCATCCGCTGGGCGCGCACCTGCGGCAGCCACGCCATGCTCACGATCACCCGAGGATAGAGCTGGAACGGGTTCGCGTGCAGGCCGTAGCGGCGCCGTACCTCCCGCATCAACTCGCTGTTGATGATCGTGAAGTCCAGACCGAACTTGTCCCGCATCTCGTCTTGCCACTTCAGGGACAAGCTTGGCGGGCACACCACGATCGCGGTACGCGCCCGGTGCCGCAGCAGCAGCTCCTGCACGACCAAGCCAGCCTCAATGGTCTTGCCCAAGCCGACATCGTCGGCCAGCAGCAGGTTCGTCCGGGGCGAGGACAGCGCCCGGCGCAGCGGCTCCAGTTGATAAGCCTCCACCGCCACTCCGCTGTGGAACGGCGCCTGCACGCTACGGTCGTCCGCCGAGGTCACCGCGCCCCAGCGCATCGCGTCGACGAACCCGGCGAGGGTGTTCGGGTCGTCGAAGGCGTCCGGGTTGACCTGCGTCGGTAGCCCCTGAGCGGGCGTGACGGTGTGGCCGACCTCCAGCTCCCAGACCACCGTCAGCTCTTCACCCAGCCGGTCCTCATCGAGCGCCTGAAGGGTCACCGCGTGGTTCAGCGAGGCCACGGCTTCGTCCGCCGGGCTGCGCGGCAGTCCTTGCGGCTTGACCTGCGCCACCGCCCAGGTCGACCCGCGAACCTCGACGACCTGACCTGGCTCCGGAAGGGCAAGTTCGGCGACCCCTGACGCGCTGGTCGCCCTGGTGGACGAGAGTGTCACCGAAGAACCCTAACCTGCGCGCTTACGTGATCAAGTCGACCATGTGTCGGCTACCTGACTGCCGATTCCTCAATCACGCCTGGACGTACCCGCCAGCTGTCTGATGCAGCGGAACAATTCGGACGGCCCAAGGAGGCGACCCCGCACGCCCCGAGATGGCTGGTGGTGAGAAAGGTCGAATCAAAACACTCTAAGAAGTGAAATTGCGGTAAAGGCGAAGTCGGGGCCAGCACCTGGCGGGCGCTGCAACTCGCTCAGCCTCTGGTCGATGCAGTCCTGTATGGCGTTGCGTCCAACTTGGACCTCGGTAAGACTGGCGGCAGATGATCGTCGTTCTGTGGTCGGTAGATGACCGATCGTGATGATGGCGTGCGAGTGAGGTCTGTTCTGTGGGTGGCTTCACCTCCGGCGTGAGCGAGTGGCTCGGCCTGATCTCCGGGCTGCTGGCGGTGGTCGCCGCTGTCCTGGGGTTGCCGCCCCTGATCGTGCGTCTCCGCGAAGCTGGCAGGAACCGGTCAGGAAAGCCGAAGGTGCTGCTGCCGTCTCGTACCCAACTCGTCGACCGCGGCAATGAGGTGGCTCAGGCGTTGCAGCATCTCGACCGAGGCGAGTACCTGGTTTCCATCGAGGGCAGCATTGGTGTCGGCAAGAGCGCGCTGGCCACGGAGGTGGCGCATCGGCTTGCCGAGCGCCGGCCGGCGCGGAAGCCGGGCCACGGGTTCACGTCGCTGGTCTGGTTCGACGCTCATAACAGCGTGCTGAGTCTCGCGGACCTTGCCCGCACGCTTGGACTCGCCACCGGAAGTCCGGCACTGTCAGCGGCTCCCGCCGAGCACAAGGCCGAGGCGCTACGTGCACACCTGGCTGACCATCCGGCTGTCCTGGTTGTCGACAACCTGCGGCTGACCGCTGCCGATGCGCAGCATCTGATCGACTTCCTCAGGACCCTGCCGAGCGGCTCGCTGGCCATCGTTAGCGCCAACACTCCTGGTCGGCTGCCGGCGCCGCGGGTGCTGCTGCAAGAGCTTCAGTTGCAGTACATGCAGGAGCTGCTGCTTCGGGAGGCCCGGCGCCGTAGCGTTCCGGAGATCGTCGGCGCTGATGCTGCCACGTTCGAGCGCATCCATCGGTTGCTCGGCGGTAATCCGAGGGCGATTGAGCTGTTCGTGCTGGCCTGTTCGCGAGACGGCCGGAGTCTTTCGGACCGGCTTGGTCAGCTTGAGAGCGGTTCGACGCAGTTGGCTGACGCGTTATTCAGCGTGGTGTGGCAGGACGTGAACGACATGGGGCGCAGCCTGCTGCGTGTGTGCGCTTACCTGGGCGGCAGCGCCGACGCTGAGCAGCTGCGAGTGGCGCTCGCGGTCCCGGCGGCCGACGTGGGCGCCCTCGTCGAGCGGCTGTGGTCCGATGGGCTGCTCTCGTCGCGCCAGCAGCACGGCGTGACGGTGTACACATGCTCGGCTGCGCTGCGGCTATTCGTGCTCAACCACACAGCGTCCGGCGAGACTGTGGCATTCGCGGGAAGGCTGGCGGAGCACTTCATCGCCCGCTTCAGCCAGGACTGGGAGGACGCCGCCGGCGCCGGCGCGCACATCGAGGCGATTCGGCTGCTCGTCCGCGACCTTCACCGGCATGAGGCGTACGAGCAGTGCGTGAAGCTGTTCGAGGTCACGCTCGACATCTTCTTCACGTTGGGTCTGTTCGACGACCGTATCGAACTCGGCTGGGTCGCGTACGAGGCAGCGGCGGCGCTGGGGAACGATGAGCAGCGTTCGCTGGCCTTGTCAGTGATCTCATCTACGCACGCGGTGCGCGGTGAGGCTGAGGAGGCGGCTCGCACGGCCCAGCTGGGGCTCGGTATCGCCCGGGACGCCGGCTCGGCACGAGAGATCGCCCGACAGCTCCGGTGCGTCGGCTTCGCACTGTTCCGAGCCGGCCAAGCGGCCGAAGCCCTCGCCGTGGTCAAGAACCCTCAGGAAGATGCCGAGGAGATCGCCCGGGCAGCTGGCGACCCGAACAACATGATCGACATACAGTCGCTGGTCGGAGCCGCCTACTGGCATCTGGGCGAGCTGGATTCGTGTGAGCAGACGGTGCGCCGGTTCCTGGAAGCCTGTGAGCAGTTGCCCTGGGAGCGGGGCAAGGCATACGCGATCAGGGATCTGGCGGAGGTGAGTCTGATGCGGCGGGCGTTCGCGGACTCGGGTCTGCTGCTTCGTCAGGCGCGGCAGATCGCTGAGGAATACCGCGACGTCCGTCAGCTGGTCCGCATCGACCTGACCGATGCTCGGCTGAACCTCTTCCGGGGGCGCCTGCTCAGAGCACACGGGCACGCGCGTAAGGCCGCTGTAGACGCACGGCAGCTGTCGTTGTCTGGCGAGCAGTCCGAAGCGGAGGCCACTTCGCGCTATGCGACCCGAGCGCTGTTCATGCCGTGGCTGTGGCTGGCCGCGTACCGGCGTCCGAGAATCAGGTTCACCAGCCAGACGGTCGGCGGCGACTGATTGCGCGCCACCGAGAGATGAGGAGCAGGTTTTCATGATCCAGCAGACACGTCACCGGATCGGTGTGGGCAATGACGAGCTCGCTGCCGTCGTCGCGACACCGACCACCGGGTCGCCGCAACGCATGGTCATGATGCTGCACGGCGGACCGGGTGGGCAGAAGGACGGGCCGGCTGACCTCTACGTCGACCTTGCCGCGCGTCTCGGCGCTGCCGGGATCGCGTCCGTGCGCTTCGACTTCCGCGGCTGCGGCGAAAGCACCGGCAGCTACCGGGACATGACCATCGCCCGCCAGGTTGAGGACCTGCGAGCGGTCCGCAGTTTCGTCGATGGCAGGTATCAGCCGACTGCCTGGGCGCTGATAGGGGAGAGCTTCGGCGCCACCGTCGGCCTGGCCGGCTACGACCCGGCATACCGGGCGGTCGTGCTGCTGTGGCCGGCCATCTGGCTGCTCGACGGCGCGTTCGAATCCTACGTGAGTGAGGAGAACCTCAGCGCGGCACGGCGCGACGGTTATGTGGATCTCGACGGCGAGCAGATCGGCGTGGCGTTCCTCGACGAGCTGCAGGACGTGCAGGACGTCAGCGCACCGCTGCGCGGCTCGTCCACGCCGGTGCTCTTCGTTCACGGAGAAGCCGACGGCGAGGTGCCATTCGGGCAGAGCGTACGCGCGGCCGACCTGGTCTCAGGACCGCACAAGGTAGTCGGGGTGCCCGACGGCGATCACTGCCTCGAAGAACCGCAGGAACGGGAAATCGTGTACCGCGAGACGGTGACATGGCTCCGCGAATACCTGTAAGTATCGGCGCACTATTTCTCGCGCCGACCACCTACCGGCACCTGCCGACGATCGGCTGGGCGGCGCACGGCGAGATGCAGGCCGAGCTGCGCTGGCAGGTCGACCACCACTTCGACAGCAAGATCATCGTGATTGCCGACCGGCGACTCGGCAACCCTGCCGCCGCCCGCCGCGCCATCGACGATGCCAGGAAGGCTCTCGGCGGGCAGGATGTGCTGCTGGTCTGCCTGGCGGGCCACGCTGTCAAGTTCACCCGGCGCGACGGCGATATCACCGCGTTGGCCCTGCCCGGCTCCGTTCCGGGACGCCCCAACAGCATGCTTCGGATCGATGAGCTGTCGGCGGTCGTTCTTCCAGAAGCGGGAAAGCCGGTGATCGTCTGCGCAGACCTCGTCTCCGCTCGCGACACGGTGGGCGCCGTCGCCCTCGCGTTTGCGGGTGCCTTCGTGCTCGCATCGCCATCCGCCGCGGATACAAGGCCCGAGAGCACCTGCCACGATGCCCTCGCTGCGGTCCTCGGCGACCTCGCAGCCTCGGGAACCCAGCAGGCAGTGCCGCAACTGCTGGACCTCGCCCGGCAACGCGTCGTCGCAGCAGGCGGGAGCCCTCACCTCGCCGTCGGCGCGAGCCAGGCTGCGATCACGTCCCGGTACGTCAGCGAGCAACTGCCCGATTACGTCCGCGAGGATCTCATATCGCCCGACTCGGGTTCCCGCCTCGACGCGGTCACCGAACTCGCCGCGCTGGCCGCATCTACCCCGTTCGCGCGCGCCAGCCTCCTGCGGCTGGCGGCTAGCGACCGTGCCGAGGCCGTCCGCAGCTATGCGGACACGATGTCACGGCAGGACCGGCAGCCGTCGCTGCGTCAGTTGCTGGCCGACGGCGTCATCCCACGCGAGGTCCACGAAGCAGCGCTGAAGGAACCGGCGGTACCCGACCTGCTGCCGCACACCGGCGGCGAGGTGATCCTCGGCGTCGACGCACCGGACGGACAGGACGACTGCCGCCCGCGACACACAGTTCGCCTACAGCCGTACCGGCTGGCCCGCACCGTAGTGACCAACCGCCAATATCTTGCCTTCCTCGCAGCCGAGGGCGGCCCCTGCCCCGACCACTGGCAGGCCGACGACTCGCTGTGGCGGGACGACCTTCCCGTGGTCATGGTGTCCTGGCTCGACGCCTCGCGCTACTGCGCCTGGCTGACCCGCCACCTGCATCACACCAGGGTGTTGGCTCCGGACCAGCGCATCGTCCTGCCCAGCGAAGCGCAGTGGGAGGCATCCGCAGGCAACGACCGAGGCGGGCGACACCCCTGGGGAGACGTACCCGATCCACGTCGGGCCAACATCCGCGCCACCGGCATCGGCGCGGTCGTCGCCCCCGGCAGGTTCTCCCCGGACGGCGACAACGAGGCCGGCTGCCAGGATCTGATCGGCAACGTCTGGGAATGGACCCGCAGCCTCTGGGGGCATAGCGGACACCAACCGACATTCGGCTATCCCTATCGCCACGACGACGGACGCGAGATGGCCAGCACCCGACCGGGGGAGCGATACGTCATCCGCGGCGGAGCCTTCTACTACGCCACCGAGTGCGCGAACTCGTTCACCCGCAATCGCATGCTCGCCACCGATCGCCACCCCGCGGGCGGGTTCAGGGTGGCGTCCACCAACGCCAGGGAGACGACGTCGTGAGCGGCCAGGCGCATTGGGATGAGGAGCTGACCGTCCTCGGACCGGGCATCTCCGAGGCGGTCCGGTGGGCAGGTCTCGCCGTCACCGAAGCGGCGGGCATGCACCTCACAGACACCAGCGGGCGCAGGATCGCCGACCTCATGGGCGCCGCCGGCGTCAACCTCCTCGGCCATTCGCATCCGGCGTATGTCGAAGCCCTGACCCGACAGATAGGCAGCTGGATGATCGGAGCGCACGCCAGCGACGCCCGGCTGGAGATGACGCGCCTGCTCCGGCAACTGCTGCCGGCTCACCTTGACCGCATACAGCTCTACAGCAGCGGCAGCGAGGCCGTCGAATCGGCCATCCGGCTGGCGAAGTCCGCGACCGGCCGCTTCGAGATCCTCTCCTTCTGGCAGTCCTTCCACGGCCGCACACTGGGCAGCCTCGCGCACACCAGCGGGGCACGCACGGGCCTCGGACCCACCGCACCCGGGAGCATCAGCGCCCCATACGCGGACTGCTCACGTTGCCCCCTGCGCCTGACCTCGCCAGCCTGCGGGTTCGCCTGCGTCGACCTCGCCCGCGACATCCTGCGTGAGCAGTCCACCGGATCCCTCGCAGCGATCCTGGTCGAACCCATTCAAGGCCGCGCAGGCAACGTGGTGCCGCCTACGGGCTACCTCCGTGCCCTGCGCCGCCTCGCCGACGAACATGGCGCACTGCTCATCGCCGACGAGTCCATGACCGGCATGGGCCGCACGGGCACTATCCTCGCCAGCGACCAACCAGACGTACGCCCCGACGTCGTCGTACTCGGCAAGGGCCTCGGCAACGGTTATCCCGTCTCCGCCATCTGCGCCCCGACGGACCTCATGCAGCGCGGCCCATTCGGAGCCCCCAGCGCCAGCTCCTCCAGCTACGGCGGCTTTCCGCTCGCATGCCGTGCCGTCGCCGTCGTGGCCCAGACCGTACACAGGCAGCAGCTGGCAGACAGAGCGGGCGAGGTGGGGGCTCGGACGCTCACCCGGCTGCGCCAGGACCTCGCCGGGCTGGCGCTGGTCAGCAGCGTCCATGGTATCGGCATGGCGATCGGGATCAGCTTGAACGTCACCGGCAAGGAGCAGCTGCGCGAGGTGTTCCAGCAGCTCGTAGCCGCCGGAGTATTGGTCATGACCGGAGGGCACACCCTACGGCTCTACCCGCCGCTAACCGCCGACGAGACCGAACTCACCGCAGCCGTGGACACCCTCGTGTCAGTGCTACAGCGCTACAAGGCCCCGGCATGATCAACGTTGGTGTCATCGGATATGGGCGGGCAGGCGAAGCCCACGCCCGGTGCTACGACACCATGCCTCAGACCCGGATCGTAGCCATCCTCGACCCCACGCCACCACGGCGCGACGCCGCACGAGCCCGCTTCCCGCACGCCGCCGTGGCAGCCACTCTCGACGACATCGACGTGGATATCGACCTGGCGCTGATTTGCACGCCGCCGACCAGCCACGAGGCCTACACCAAGCAGGCGCTCATGCGCGACGCCCACGTGTTCTGTGAGAAGCCCACTTTCCTCGACCCCGGCAACGGAGCGAAGTTGATCACGCTTGCCCGGCAACGTAACAGGATCATCTACCCCGGCCACAACTACGTGCACTCGCCGCTGCTACAGCGTCTCCGCGAACTCGGCGCTCCCGAACGAATCGGACCCCTTCAGCGCCTCGACATGAGAATCGAACGCCCCACGTCGGCAAGCGGATCTCCGGACTGGAACCCGTCGTGGCGCCGCAACCCCGCAGTCTCCGGGGGAGGTGTCCTTGTCGATCATGGCCCGCACTGTGTATACCTTGCCGAATGGCTGACCGGGATGCATGTCCTCCTGGTCGGCTGCACGATGGGATACAGCACCCTGGGGGTAGAGGACCACGTCGAGTTGGTGCTCGACATGAGCGGCAAGATCGAAGTCCACATCCTGCTCTCATGGAGAGCCCCGCACCGGAGGAACACCTACAGCCTCACCGGCACACACGGCACGGTCGTCCTGAACGACGACACCCTCGTCGAGGACAGCCCCGCCGGGCGGCGAACCTGGCGACTGGCCGAGACGCCACGGAGTCGCCACGCCCACGACGACTGGCTACCCGCCCTCGCCGATGATGTACTCCGCCAGGTGGCCTCGCCTGCTATGGAAGCAGAGCTGGCGCGACCCGCACTCGTTGTCGCACATGCGATCACAGCCGCCTATGCATCAGCCGCTCAGGGTGGCCTGCCCTACCGCCTGCCGGGCGCGGCCAGCTGACTCCCTTGATCCGGACCGGTGAGGTTCCAGCGAAGATGACGACGGTCGGGACTGCCCGGGTTCGGTTGACTCGCCGCGTCGAGTGGTTCAGAGGAAGCGTTGGCCCATCACGAGACCACCGGAGCGGTGATGTAGGACCTCTGGGCCAGTGGCGTCCTGTTCCTGCTCCAGACGTTGGTCCTGCCATCAACGCTTCTGATGACAGCGGGCGACAAGGCTACCGCGTCGGTGCTGGCCGGCTCTGCCTCGGTGGCCCTGGGGTCGCGTTGGATCGAGTGGTTGCTGTACGTCTTGTCCATGCCCTTCCTGAGCAGTGGACTCTTGTTCCCGATGCTGGTCGGCTACCGTTCGGCCGCGCTCGTCCTGCGCGACAGATCCCGGGGCGATCGTCCGACGAGCAGGTTCTTCCCGCTGGTCGTCGTGTTGCTCGTCGGATCCTTTGCGCTCTGCCTGCCGTACGCCGCCGTTCTGGCGGAACATTGGGGAGACCTTCAGGCCGTGGCCGCCCATCCATGGCACCTGGTGGCGGCGCAGATCGGTGGTTTGCTGAGGGCCCTGGCCTGCTGGTGGGCGATCGCCGGGAAGTGGACTGGCCTGTGTGCCTCGTTCGAGGTTCGCATCCTCGCCACTCTCGGGCAGCGCAGCCTCACGCTCTACCTGCTGCATTCGGTCGCGTTTCTTCTCCTCCTCACGCCGCCGTTCGGTGGCCTCGGTGCCGCGGGTTCTCTGCCGATCCTCGCCTTGGTCGTCGTGCTGGCCTGGGCAGGTGCGGGTCTGGCGCTGTCGAGTCGGCGGCTCGCCGGTGTCCCGCTGGCCGAGGAACTTCTCCGCGACATGGCTGCCGGCCCGGTCGCGGGGAGGAATGAGCAGGCGGCAGATGCTGACATGAAAATAAGAGTGGCTACTTAGGTCGCGACTCTACTTAGATAGTTGCTAAGCTACGGCCATGGATGAGACTGAATGGTCATCCGGCTGGTTGCGGGCGGTCCTGCCCTTGGTGTCGCTGAGCATCCTCGCCAGGGGTGAGGCGCACGGGTACGTGATCCTCCGAACCCTGGGGTCGCTGGGATTCGGTTCCGTCAAGGGCGGCACGCTCTACCCCTTCCTGGCCCGGCAGCAGGAGTTGGGCCTTGTCGACCATCGGTGGGAGATCGACTCGCCAGGTCCGGCGCGCAAAGTGTTCTGGTTGACCGACACAGGGCGGCGGGAGTTCGAACGCCTGGCGAGTGAGTGGCGGCGGCTCAACACCACCGTCGCGTCGGCGCTGTCCCACCCGACTCCCGAGATGGAGAAAAAGTGAGCTACTACGGCAGCCTTGCGTTCAACCTTCGACTTCGGCGGGTCCCGGAGCCCAAGATCGTCGAAGTCCTGCGAGAGGTGCGAGCGCTTTCCCAGGAATCAGGTCAGGAGCCGGAGCAGCAGTTCGGGCCGGCCGCGACCTACGCCGAGAAGTTCCCCAAGGGCACGGTCCGGTCGTTGCCCACTCGGCTGGCCATCGGCTGCCTGGCGATCGCGATCGCCATCACCGCCGTCGACTTCATTTTGACGATGACTCGCGAGACACACCTGCAAGTGGGCTCCGTGCGAGTGATCTTTGTGCTGCTCGCCATCCAGGTGGTGGTCGTGATCGCGGCAATCATCGCCGATCACCGGGTACCGCCGGAGTTCAGCACCGCCAGCGAGGCCACCCGTTGATCGCGGTCACCGACATCTGCAAAGACTTCGGCCGGCGGCCCGCGGTCAAGGACGTGAGCTTTGACTGCGTCCCCGGAACCATCACTGGGCTCCTCGGCCCCAACGGTGCGGGCAAGTCCACGATTCTCAAGATGCTGCTGGGTCTGGTCTCACCGACACGCGGTCTGGCCACGATCGACGGGGTTCCATACCGCGATCTGCCGACCCCGGGGCGGACCGTGGGCGTCTCGTTGGATGCGAGCGGCCTGCACCCCGAGCGGACCCTACGCGGAACGATCCGGCTGGCCGCCAGGATCATCGGGGTTCCGACGGCCCGGGCGGACGAGGTGCTCGCGCAGGTCGGGCTCGAACCCGAGCTGCAACCCTTCGATTAGTCCGGCTCGCGCAGAGGGTCCACCATGGGTGCTATCAGGAGCGTTTACCGGGCCCCCTGCTCGGTGCCCCACCAGGTCAGTAGACGTCGCGCGAAGGCCCGGGTCTCCGTGTCGCTGACGGTCATCCCGAAGTGGCCACGGATCTCAGCCGACAGGTACTCGCTGAGATCGGCGGCACCGGCACCGTTCGTCAGTCTCGTCAGCAGCGGTGCGATCAGGCAGTCGTACTCGTCGACGTTGGTCCGTGGGTCGTGTACGCCGATGAAGTCCCACGCGTTGAGCAGCCGGCGAAGGCCGCCCGTTTGCTGCTCTGCGCTGCCGTGGGCGAGGCTCGTGAGGTCAATCCCCGGCGAAGCCGGCACGCGGGAAATGTGATCACGGCATAGCTGACGAACCGTCGTCGCCAGTTCCTGATTGCCGCGTCCCCAGCCCTGATCCCACTCGTCAACCAGCACGTGCAGGTCGGTGAATGGGCTGCGCCAGATCTCGTCGACGTCGAGTTGCCAGGAGACGAACGCCGAGACGTGCTCGCTGACGGTTCGTCGACCTCACCGTCGATCAGCCGTTGCGCCAGCGTGGCCAGCCAGGTGTCCGCCGCTTGCGCTGCGGACGGAACACGCACGCCCACCTCGCTGAGGGCGTCGGGCAGGAGTTCCCCGATCAGTCGGGTGTCGGTACCGTCGAGTCCGGCCAGTTCACGCAGGACCGGCCCGTCGTGTCCGTCGGCGAGCCACTCCGCCGCGTACCAGGGCATCCGCTCGACATCGACGCTGCCCAGCGCGTACTCGGCGGCAACCAGGTCCGGCGGCTTACCCGTCGGTCGGTTCCTGTTCCAGCAGGATCGTGCGGGTTTGCATGAGGGCGAAGCCGAGCAGGTTCAGCCCGCGCCAGCGTGCGGGGACGGTGGCGTGTGGGTGGTCGGCAGCCAGGCCGATGCCCCACACTCGGTCGAGTGGGCTGGCCTCCACGAGCACTCGCTTGCCGGTGCCGAGCAGGTAGGTACGCAGCGTCGGATGCTGGTCGAACTTCGCCGTGTTGCCGGCCACCACGATGTCGTAGCGGTGCTGCTCCCATGTCTGCTGGTCGAAGTCGGTGACCTGACGGTCGAGGGTCTTTGCCGCGTGCGGGTGCGCCACCGTGAGAATCTTGGTGGCCGTCGCGTGATCGCCGAACAGGGTGGCCTTGCGCCACATCATGTGATGCTCGGTGGTGGCGAAGCGCTGGCCGTTGAGGGTGAACGGCGCCGGCCACCACTGGCTCAAGCATCCGGCCCCGATGCTGCCGTCGCGCTGCGGCTGGTGGCCCCAGAAGAACAGGAACTTCACCCGGGCACCCGCACGCACCGCGCCGCTCAACTCGGCGACGCTGCTCACTGACGTGACCATGCGAGCGAGTGTGCGGCACCAGCAGGCTCCACCGCATCGCCATTACCGCCGCGATAGCGGCCACGTCGCCGTCGGCGCCCCGAGCGGCGGCGGCACTCGGGGCGGAGACCAGCCAGCAGCTCGCCGGTTGGCCGGCGAGTAGCCGCTCCGGACAATGACGGCGCGCCACTGGCTGGAACCTCGCAGCGACCTCCGCGCGGCGGTCGCCCCGTGCGGCCATTAGATGTTGAGGTCGGCCCACTGTGCTGAGGTCAAGAGTTGCCCACGTTCCAGCCGGTGGGCGATCGCTTCTTTGGTGGCCGGGCTCAGGGTGTCGGGTATTTCACCAAAGGAGGGTGGCCAGGTATCCAGCAGGGAGAAGACCTCTTGACCGTCGCGCATTGTCAGCAGGAGCGTGCACCGCCAGTGCGGAGAGTGCTCGGGTCGATGGGCGGCACGGTGCACGAGCACGGGGCGCAGGTAGTGCGTGGCGTGCGGAGCGGCGTACTCGGTCAGCCAGCCGGCTCCGTGGTTGCGGTTGAACCGATACGCGATCGCTTCGGCCTCCAATCGGATGAGGCCGCTGGTGTCGATCGCCTTGACAGTTCGAGGAAGGCCGCCAGGCGCACGAGGTTCTTGCATGATCTGATGACGGTACCGGCGGCGTGGGAAGCGTGCGACGGCAGCGGACCTGCGGAGACGGTCCCGACCAGCGAGGCGACGGCGATCCGCACGCGCTGACGGCGTCGAGCGGCGGGCAACGACGTGGCCCTGCCACAGCCGAACAGCCGCGCTCACCCCAGCGTTCCGGCGAGGACCGCCGATCTAGGCCGAGTGAACCGCCCCAGGAACATCGAGTCCATCAAATTCGGGACAGTCTCGTCAGAGGGTTGAAGACCGCTTGGCCCTCTGAAAGCCTGCGTAGGCTGTCCTGGTGCCGCTGGCTCGACGCCACTGCCCACATGGTCCTGCCGGTGTGACTGTGGCGGTGCGGAACGCGTTGTCCCCTGCCGGGCAGAAAGACGAGTATCTCCCTTACGTCTCGCGCGATATCTGGGGGGCCGATGACGACGGCGTGGATGGTTCGAGCAGGACGCGAGGGCGAGCGCGAGGCGGACGCCCTTGAACAGTCCCTCATCATTGCCGGCTGGCCGGAGGTGGGCGACCTCAGCCAGGTGGCGACGCGCAGAGAACTACACGCGGTTGTTCGCGCTGCATACCCGAACCGCTCGCGAACCGTGGTGGCGAACTGGACTGGGCAGCTATGGCGTCTCATCCAGGTCATGGAGGTCGACGATTACGTAGTGCTGCCACTGAAGACCGTGCCGGACCACGTCGCCATCGGCCGGATCGCCGGCGGATACCGTTACCGCCGCGATGCCGCAGCGGATCGGCGCCACGTGCGCCCGGTCATCTGGATTCAACGGGCGCTGCCGCGATCGGCCATCGGGCAGGATCTGCTCTACAGCCTGGGGTCACTGCTGACCATCTGTCAGCTTCGGCGTAACGGAGCCGCGAGACGGATCGCTGCACTCGCCGAGACTGGCGTCGACCCCGGTCCGACCGCTGAGGAGATGTCCAGCAACGAGTGGGTGACCCCGGACGACTTCATCGCCCGCGCCGTCGCAGCTGAGGACGGCCTGGAGTTAACCATCCGGGAGCTCCTTCGACAGTGGGACGCCGGGCGACGGACAAGCTCCGCTGTAGCTGTCATCCAACGCGATCTCAGCGAGAACGGTCTCACCACGGTTCCGCCCTTCACTGAGGGCTGGATCGGCAGCAGCATCCGCGTCTTCAAGTCTGGCGCCGAGGCCGACGACTCCACAGACGAGACTGCAGCCGAAAGCTGATCGACGATGAGGACAGTGCTCAACCCGATTCTGACGAGCCTGCCGACGACGAACTCGTCCCGGACAAGCCGTTCACCCTGCGGTTCGGTAACCTGCTGCGGACGGACACCGCAGTGGTATCGGTGCGCCCCACGGATTCGATCGTGTTGGCCCGGACACTGATGCTGCGGTACAACTACTCGCAACTCGCAGTGATCGACGATGACGGCACGTTCCAGGGGGCCATCAGCTGGGAGTCGATCGCAAAGGCGCAGATGGCACATCAGGCAGTGCCGACGGTCGATCAGGCGAAGCAGACCGTGCCAGACGCCGCCTACGACGAGCTGGTGTTGCCACGCATCGACGAGATCTCCAGCCGCGGCTTCATCTTCATCCGGTCGAGAGACGGCAAGACGATCGCGGGGATCGTCACAGCTGCCGACCTGACCAACCGATTTGGTGAGATCGCCAGACCCTTCACCATGATCGAGGAATGTGAGCGCCGGCTGCGCCGTAGGGTGAAGAGGATCGCCGCGGACATCATCGAGGCCGCCACGAACAAGAGACACAAGGACGCCGGCAGCTTGACCCTCGGAGCCTACGTCCACGTCTTCAAGGACGAGAAGCACTTCCTGCTCCTCGACTGGCCGCTCGACCACGCCCAGTTCGTTCAGCAGGTCAAGGACGTCGCCGACATCCGTAACAAGATGATGCACTTCTCGCCGGACCCCATCCCGAGCGAGTGGGGGGCGATCGACGGTCTACTCGCCATGTTGCACGCCGTCGACCCCCTTCCCTGATCCGGCAGCGCCCACCAGTGCTGCCAGTTCGCGGTCGGGGCTGACGTTCGTGGCGTACAGGGGGCTGCAGGGCGTCGTGGCCAGCCGCAGCGAGAGTGTGACGAGGTTGGGGTGAGCGGAATCGTCGGTGTAGATCTCGGCGAGCTTGGTGAATTCGTTCATGATCCCGACGACGCTGCGGTTGGCCGTCGTGGCGAATCGGCAGTCCTGCATGTGCCGTAGCTCGTCGGCGATGAAGGCCCTGGGCACCGGGTGGGCGTCGAGGACCGTCGCGATCTCGTCGGGGACGCGGGCGGGAAGGCTGCGCGCTGGTGCCAGGGGCAGCAGGACCGGTAGCAGGGTTCGCTCGTTGACCAGCAGCGCCAGCCGGGGCCGCCAGAACAGCGCGGTGGCGTACCACGGGCCCAGCAGGGTCGTGTCGTGGTCTCCTTCGACAGCCCGAGGCGGGTGGGTGTGATCGAGGAGTTTCTTGGTCGCGCGTACGATCAGCATGGCGCTCTCCAGCCCGTCAGGCGCGGTGGCGGCGGGCCTTCTCGATGACGTCGCGGCCGTCGGCGTTCTGCTGGCGTGGCGCGTGGCCGGCTTTGCGCAGGGCGGCCATCGTGTCAGCCGTGGTGGCTTGGCTGGCCAGCACGGTCGGGGCGAGCAGACGCAGGTTGAGCTTGTCCAGCCGCTTGTCGGCGCAGATCTGCGCCAGCAGCGCGGTGTCGTCGCTGACCAGGGTGCTTGCCAAGGGCGCGACCCGTACCGACCCGTGTTGGCGGGCGACGTCGGCGAGCAGGTAGACCAGTGGTTGCGGCAGTCCGCCTTCGGCGATCTTCGTCAGGGCCTTTGACAAGCGCTGCTCGGTCCAGCCTGCGTCGTACGCGCCACGTACCGCCGCGGGGCTGAAGCGCCAGGTCGTGGCCGTGCCGCGAGACTCGACGACGGCGGCCGCACCGAGGAGCTCAGCTAGATCCGGGCTCGGTGTTCCCGCCACGACCGCGGTCAGGTCGGCCTGCAGCCGGGCGGTGCGGGCGACCTCACCCAGGTCGCCGACTGCCTCGGCGATGTCCGTGTCGGCCAGCAGCGCATGCCCGGCAGGGCTGACAGCGCCCGCGCCGATGATTCCCAGGGTTGCGGCCTCGTCCAGCACGCCGCGTACGGTCGTGGTGCCGCCGAAGGTCAGCGGCTGCTGCCACCACATCCACTGGGCGGCCTGATCGAGGTTCGTCGTCGCCCGGTCGCCCAACGCCCGCAGTGCGGCGATCCGGGCTTGCGCAGACCAGCTTTGGCGGTGCTCCGGAACCCACGGCCCAGTCTGCGACGACGGCAGATATTCCAGCTCGCGCCACGCCTTCAGCATCACCGCGAGCCGCCGGTCCAGACCGAGCTTGAGCCAGCGGTCGTACGCGGCCGTCGGGACCACGCGATCGTCGAGGTCGGCCAGCCTGGCCCCCTGGGCGACCGCTAGCAGCAGCCGCACGGTCGGAACCGTCACTCCCAGCGTCTTCGCCGTCCGGGTCAGCTCGCGCACGCCCACGCCGCCGGCCTTGACCGTGACTAGCGGCTCACGTCCAGCCCCGTCCAGCAGCGCCGACAGCAGCCCGACCACGGCGATGCCCTGGGCCTGGGCGTCGCGGCGCACTGCCGGGGGATTCAGCGCACGCCAGGTGACCGGTGGTTCCTGCGGCTGGAACGGCGCCCGGTAGTCCGCTCCTCGCATAGCGAGCGCAACCTGACCCGCCAACTGATAGTCCTCCCAGGTCACCCGGTAGACCAGCCCGTGCTCCTCGGCCCAGTCCAGCGGATGCACCTGCCGATAGCGGCTCGTGTACCGACTCCGATGTGCGATGCCGCTTCCGCCATGGCGACGGATCCGTCCAGCGTCGCGGTCAGCCTCCTCCAACACCGTCCGCGTCGCGGCCGGCATCCGCTTGACCAGAGCGTGCACGTTGTCCGGGTCGAGGAAGAACTCCGCGACTGCCTCCAGTAGGTCCGCCTTGCGGCCTTTCGTGGGCAGCCCGAGGTTGTTCGCCACCACCTTCAGATCATCGACGCTCAACACGGCGGCGAGCTGACCAGCGGCCGGGCCGACACCCAGCGGACGGGCGAAGACCTCCCGCAGTACGCCGTTTACCGTGAGCCGGCCCCGCAGCCGCGCGACAAGCCCTGCATCGGCGGCACGCTGCAGGTACGGCGTCGCGTCGGCACCGACCAACGCCGACACCTCCACCTCGGTGACCAGGCCACCCAACGCCAGAGCCGCCTCCAACACCTGAAGGGTCGGAAGGTCAAGGCCAGCAAGCTGATCATACGGATTCACGGCGGCGCTCCCAGACACACGGCGACGCCCTGAATCCAACCCCACGGAACCGTCTCCGCGTGACGCGACCCGCCAGCCGCCAACCTGAGCCCGGCGACCTGGCTCGCCGCCGGTGGTTCCAAGCCGAGGCCGTACCTCCGACAGCCGGATGTCGAGCGGCCGGGAACGGTCTCCAGTATGGGCGGGGCCGGCCGGCCCCACTGCCACGAAGCGGGCTGAATGCGGCGAAGCGTCACCTATCGTTTCAGCAACCCAGTCCCTTGGCGGGTTAACACCTGGAGAGTTAACGAAGTCTTTTTAGCGCCCGTTTTCTGCGGTCCAGGCCCTAGAAAAACCCTGGTCGTGGCTTTCTGTCAACGAAAAGGCGGATGAGCATCTGCGGGTGCTCACGGTTGCCGGTGTCCCCGGTGTCCTCTACCTTCGATCAAGTCCACTTGCGATGGCCGGGGAGAGAGATGCAGCAAGTCACACGTTCGGAGATTGCCAGGCTGGCCGGGGTCAGCCGCGCGGCGGTGACCTCATGGGCCAAGCGCCGCGACTTCCCACGTCCCGTCGGGGAGAACCGCTTCGCGCTTCCCGAGGTGCTGGAGTGGCTCGAGTCCCGCCAGGTACACGGCTCGATTCGCGCGGCCGACGACGGGACCGAGTACAGCTACGCCGACCGGATCCGGCGGAGCCTCGCCGCGGCGACGCCCAGCCACATGCCTGGCATGAACCTGCCCGGCGATCCCACGACCGTCGAGATCGACAACCTCATTCTGCGCCTCACGTTGATCTTTCTGCGCGAGCGGGACCCGCAGGGTTGGGCCGGACTGAACGATCTGATCGCGCCGGATGTAGGGGCCGAAGGGGCGCGATGGCTCATCGACCGCATCGCGACAACCGCCGGGAAGGCGGCGCGGCGTCACGGCGTCTCGCCCGAGGTCTTCGCCGCACTGCGGCGGCTGACCCCGGAAGGCGTCCCTGAGGTCCGGGGACTCATGTCCGGCAGCTCGGAACTCGGCGCTGCGAACGTGCACACCCTCGTTGACGCGTACGAGGCCGCCCTGCCCCCGGGCGGCTTCCTCACCCCGCGCACGGTTGCGGCCCTCCTTGCCAAGGCAGTGATCGACGATTCTGCCGAGTCCGTTTACGACCCGTACTTGCGAGCTGGCGAGCTGCTTATCGCTGCGGCCGACGTGGCGGCCCGGCCGGGGACCCTACGGCTGCACGGGCTCGGCCCCGATGCTGCGGCTCTGAGCCTCTCTGGACTCACCCTGCTGGCCCTAGGCGAACCAGCCGACCTGCGTTTGGCGGCACAAGCTCGGCGCGCAACGGTCACGCACGTCCTTGCCAATCCGCCGTTCGGGAGCGATTCGTGGCTCGACCGGCGCCCCAACACCGACTGGCAGCCATTCCCACCACCGCCAGCCCGATCCGCCTTTCGCTGGCTCCTGCATTGCATCGAGCAGTTGAGCGACGATGGTCGGGCTGCAATCATCATGCCACGGATAGCCGCCGTCTCGGCCAATGCCCGCGAGCGGGAAATCCGCCGCCGACTGGTCGACGATTCCATGGTGGAAGCGGTCATTGCCCTCCCACCCGGCCTGTATGCCGGCACGTCCGTTGCCACCAGTGTCTGGATCGTCCGGCGTGCACCCGGGTCGGACCAGCCGATCCTGTTCGTCGACGCGGTGAACCTCGGTGTGTCAAGCGGTGGCCGCGCGTTGCTCGATGAGGGAGGTCAGGCCGACATCCTGAGAGCATGGCGATCGTTCCTTGTCGACCGTGCGGCCGGTCGGCCACACCCGGGCATCGAGAGTCTGAGTGCCGCCGTCACCAAGGCCGTCATCCGGCCGGAGTCCTACTCGCTCAACCCGGCGGAGTACTTACCAGGCACGATAGGGCTCCGTGTCCCCGACGCCGAAGCCGCCCGCGCCGGCCTGAGCGCGACTTACTCGCGGGCCTTCCACTGCCGCAGGGCGGCCGAGGATGCAGCGGTCGTTGCTTCCCAGCCGCTCGGCGCGCAGATCGTCCGTCTTGGCGACGTCTGCGACGTCAAGGCGGGCTATTCATACTCGCGGCTGCGAGCTGAAGAGCGATCCGACGAGCAGGGAGTCCCCATCGTTCTGCCGCGGCACCTGCGTGACGGGAGAATCGTGGCGGACAAACCGCCGCGAGCCCCGCGAGCGACCGCCAAGGCATTGGAGGACTACTGGCTACGCACCGACGATGTGCTCTGCGTGCGGACCGGGGCACTCACGGCACCCGCCATCGTGCGGCCGACCGAGTCGAATTGGCTCCTGAGCACAAACTTGCTGCGTCTGCGAGTCTCAGACCCCGACGTCCTCAACCCCTACTACCTGTACGCATATCTGCGCTCCGCAGCGGGCACGGATGGGATGAAGGCGTTCGCACGGGCTACCGTGACCGCATACGTGACCGCAGCGGACGTCGCGGCGATGAAGATCCCGTTGCCGCCGCAGGCTCGGCAGCAGTCGCTGGTCGCAGCGCTACGCGCACTTGACGAGGAGGTCGTGGCGGCGCGCGACCTGGCCGCCCGGGTCGCCGAGACCCGCGATGTGGTAGTCCGCCGGCTGTTTGGCGGTGCCCGATGACCAGACGCAACCTCTCCCGCGAACACCGGTCTGTCGCGGTCGCCGTAGTGATTTCCGGCTGTGTCGGGGTCGTCGCAGCCGTGCTGTTCCACCACAGCGGAGCTGACCCCTCCACGGCGGTGATCGCGGGCGGCGCGGCCTTCGGCGCGACCATGACACTCGTCCTGGAAGTCCTCAAATACCTTCGCGGCCTATGAGCTGTCCGATGATCTCGCAGTCGAAGGCCGGGGGAGCATCCGGTAGCTTTGGCGTACGCAGGTTCTCCTGCTTGCTGGCCTACCGCGATATTGTCGACCTCCTATGAGCGATGCAGCGGCCTTGACGTTCGATGACTACGCTGCCGAATCGGCTGTTCTCGGGATCTACCGGCAGGTCTTCGCGGTGTTGGCGCGGAACGCCAACGCGATGGTGGACGACGCGGACTCGGTCGGGGTCGACGAGTCGATCTTGCAGGCGTTCGCTGACGCGGGGCCAGCCGGGATGACGATCGAACAGGCCGTGCTTGCATGTCCGGAGGTGCCGGCGGATGTGGTCCGGCGCCGGTTCGAGGTGCTGCGGTCGTACCGTGCGGTGACCCGGGTCAACGAGCGGCCGCACGAGATGTTCTACCAGGCGACGTTCGCGCCGTACGTGATGTTGCTTTTTCTGCGCCGGTTGTCGCAGACCGGGGGCCAGGCGGAGCTGCATCGGATGTTGTCGATGGCCCGGCTGGCGCTGGACGACGATGACACGACCCCGGAGGTGGTGCGCGAGCAGTTGCTGGAGATGACGACGGTTTTCCGGCTGCTGGCGAATCCGATCATGCAGTTGGCGAAGTCGGCGACGGTCGAGTCCTTGCGGACGCAGGCGCAGCCGCTGCTGGGTAACAGCGACCTGGTCGACAAGGCGCGGGTGTATCACAATGCGGCCGCGGACCGGCATCCGCAGTTGTTGCCGGAGTGCACGCAGCTCCGGATGGCGTTGGCGGCCTATCGCGACGCGTTGAACACCGCGGCCGGGCGGTTGCTGGCGCACGCTGGTAAGACGCGTGCGTTGGGGTTGCTGCCGACCGAGCGGTGGCGCACGTTCGCGCGGGACAGCAGTACCGAGGGGCTGGCGCAGGCGCTGGACGGTTTGCTGTTCGACGCGCCGGAGCCGTTCTTCACCGCCGACGATCTGCTGGACGCGGTGGAGGAAGGGCTGCAGTCCGATAGTGGCCGGGTGCCGCCGCCGCGACCGCGTGTCGACGAGGAGCCTCCGCCGACGGAGGTCGACGTCGACCCAGAGGCGACGCTGTTGGCTCAGCGCGCGGAGGAGTTGCTTGCCGGGCGGGATGTGGTCACGGTGGCGCAGCTTCTCGCCGACGCGGGTGACTGGCCGACCAGTCGGCGAGTGTTGTCGGAGGTGACCGCGATTCATCTACGCCCGGAGCTGCCGTACACGGTGACCTGGGGCGATGGGTGGCGTGTCGATGTGACGTCCACGCGGACGTGGGTCTCCGACGGCTGGTTCCGCCGGGACCAGCAGGAGGCGGCGTGAACGAGCGGGATGCGGCCCTGTGGTGGGCGCGGATCCGGTCCGGCGGTCCGCAGCAGGTCTCCGCTGGTGGACCGACACCGGCCGGGCTGCGTCGTCTGGTGGAGGCTGACGCCAGGGCGGTGTGGCTGATCCCGAACCTGCCCGACAGCGCGGGACCGGCTGTTCTGATCGAGTACGGGGTGCCGGGCTCTTCGATGATGGACAGCAAGGGAACGCTGCGAGTGCTGGCCGCGACTTTGCGGTGTTGCTTGCCCGATCCCGCGACGGATCCGTGGCCCGGGCTGCCGGCCTCGACCGGTCATGTCGGTCGGGTGTTGCAACGGCTTGTGCCGGGCCGCAACAAGGTGAGTCGTCAGCAACTGCTGTCCGCAGGGCTCCGGCGCCTTGCGGTATCCGGTTGGGTTTTGCTGGCGGGAGCGGACACGGTGCGGATCGGTCCGCGGATCGCGTCCTTCGGGTCGCTGGAACTGAGCACGCTTCGGGAGCTGTGGCGGTTGATCCCCGACACCGCTGAGGACGGGCCGGAGGGGTCGTGAACCGCCCGAATGCGATTTTCGACGAGGTGCTCGGGACATTGCCCGATCGGCAGCGGGAACTGGTCGACGCCGCGTACGCGCTGCTGGAGCACAGCAGTGGCCCGGTGCACCGGCAGTTCCTGCCCGCGCTGAGCGATGCGACGAGCCGTGAACGGCTGGAAGAGCTACTTCGCCGAACCGGCCGGACACTGGTGACGGTTGATCAGTTGCATTTCACGTCCGGGTTCGACGACGCCGTACGGACTGAGCTCACCGAGACCGGGTGGCAGCCGCTGTCGCTCGCCGACCGGGCCGTTTTGGTCCTGGTGCTGGTCTACTCGGTGGCGATCCCGCGCAGCGATGAGCAGATCGCTGCGGACTCTTGGGAGAGCCCGTACCCAACCAGGTTGCAGGACGTCACCCGTGACAGCAAGGTGCCGGTCAGCGAGGTCAGAGCGGCCCTGGGCCGACTGACCGCGTGCGGGCTGCTCCGGACGGTTCGCGGCGGCGACCACGACAGCGGATACGTCCCGGGCCCGCAGTTGTCGCGGCTGACTCCCGCCGCCCGCGAGCAGTTGCAGGACCAGTTGATTCTCGCTGCGGCACCCGACCATCCGCTGGCCGCAGCGATCCGGGAACGCCGGCACAACCGCGTGGGAGGACAGCGTTGACGTCTGTAGCCGTGCCGTCGGACGGAGTCGTCGAGGACATCGTCGGAGCGCGCGTCCTCGCCGGCATCCAGATGGTCAACATCTCGCGGCTGTCGACTCACCCGGTGCCGATCACCGCTCGTGGGCTGATCACCGTGGCAGGACAGGGGCCCTCGGACTCCAACGGTGCCGGCAAGTCGTCGTTCATCGCCGGACTGAGCCTGCTGCACGCCGACGAGCAATGGCGGTTGCAGTCGGGGGCGCAGGCCGCGGCCGAGTTGCTGTTCACCGCCGAGCTCGCCGGTCAGGAGGCGATGCACGCCAACGCCGACCGCGGCTACCTGATCGGCGTGTTCGTGCCGCCGCAGGCCACCACGGCGGAGGAGCTGGATGCCTCGACGTTGACGGTGTGGCTGCGGATCAACCGGCAGAGCCCGCACGTGGAGTTGCGGTGGGCCCATCGGCTGCACGTGCCGTTCGGTGACACGGAGGACGAACGGGCCGGCGGCGCCGACGGCCTGTGGGACGCGCTGCCGCGCAGCAACGGCCGCACCGACATCCGCGCCAACCGGCTCGCCCGCACCCTGTACGGCTCGACGGTCAGGTGCGTGTCCTTCCTGTCTACCTCGGTACGGGCCAGCCCGACCGCGAACCTGCTCGCCCAGCCGCTCAACGAGCTGACCCCGGAGCGGATCTTCGAGGCCATCGGTGCGCTGACCGGCCTGACCGCCGAGATCGAACAGGAACAGAAGTCCCGGGCCGAGGAGTACGAACATGCCGGGCGGGCCGCGCGGGCCGAGGAGGAGTACGAGCTGTGGGACGACCGGATGAAGGTCGTGGAGGACGGCATCGCCTCACGGGAGCGTGCCCGGACGTTGCTGGCCGAGGCGCGTGACAGCTGGCGAAGCCGTTGCGCGCGGTACCTGGTCGACGGCTTCCACGAGTCCGAGCGGATCGCCGTGGACATCGAGGCGAAGGAACGTCGGCGCAAGGAACTGGACGCGCAGATCGAGACAGCCGGTGAGAAGGTCCATCGGCTGTCCGACGACAAGGCGTTCGACGAAAGCTGCCGGACCCGGATCAAGACGTACGAGGACCAGAAGGCCGTCGAGAGCGCGCTGAAGGTCGAGCAGAATCAGAACGTCGGCTCGATCGAAACCCTCAGTGGACAGCTGCGGACCCTTCAAGCCGTCGCGGCCGTCGCTGACGGGCGCACCGTTGAACAGGCCGAGGAGGAGATCGCCGAAGCCGGGAGAATGGTCCAGGCAGCGGAGCGGATCAAAGGCCGTACCGAGCACGCGCTGCGGGTTGCCAAGGCGGCGCTGTCGGCGGCGGAGAAGGGCGAAGATGTCGCGGTCGCCCAGGTCTGGTTGCTACGGGCGAACGACATCACCGCTGCGCCGCTGGTCGACACGATCTCCTTGACCGAACAGCAGCGGCCTGTATGGGAAGCTCGGCTGCTGCCCTATCGGCACGCGGTCGCCGTCGCTCACCACCAAGCTCAGGAAGCCGTCCAACTACTGGCCGCGTTACCTGGAAGCTTGCTGGTCGAAGCAGACCCGGCCGACCACCTGCTCGGGCCAGGCCTGCCGGCCGCCGCGGATCCCGACCTGCCGGTGGGTCGATTCCTCGCGGCGTTGGCAGAGCGCGCCGGTGCTGACGGTCATATCGATCCTGTGGCTGGTGTGCACGGGATCGCCGGTCTCCCGGAGGCCCTGACCGGTCGCGCTGGCCGAATCCGAGCCGCTCAGGATCAACTGGAGAAAGCCGCCGGCGAGGACGACGAGGCTGACGAGGGGATCCGTGAGGCCGATCGGACCAAGAGCCGCGCTGACGCGCACCTGCGTGGCGCTAAAGCCGAGGCCGAGGCTGGTGCGGTTCAAGGCAAGGTGACGAAGCTCCGTGACCGCAACTCCGCCATCGAAGTGGAGCTGAGCAAACTCGACGGACCGTTGCGGCAGGCGAAGATCGGCTACGAGGCCGCTCTCGGTGAGAAAGCCGCCCGGGCCCAGCAGATCGACACGGCGAGCCGCACTCTGGCCACCCTGAAGAAGGAACTCGAAGAAAACCGCAGACAGTGGAGTGCACTGCTCCAGCAGCGTACAGATCTCGATCTTCCCCGCCTGAACGCTCAGTGGACCGGAACGGTGGGTACCGCCGAGCAGCACCTGCTCACGCTCGACGAGAGCGAGGCGATGCGGCCGCCGGCGGAGTGGGACGAGGTGTGCGCGCGGCTGGCCAACGAGGTGCGCGCCGCGTGCTTTCCGCCCGGTGACCCGGAGCAGAACCGGCCGGAGGAACTGCGCGTCGTCGACGAGCAACGCGCCGACCGGCGCACCGGAGGTGCATATGTGCGGCTGATCCCCGATGTGTTGCGGATCGTTGGGAACTTCCTGACCGATCATGAGCGTGTCGACCGGGAGAACGCCTCCCAGATCCAGCGGGAGCGGCAGGCGAAGACGATCACCCTGACTGGAGCGAAGGCCGCGCTCGACGAGGCTCGGCGAACGTCGGAGGCGTTGCGGTCGACTACCGCCAAAGCGATCAAGGCGAAGCTGCGGCAGGTATCCGACGAGTTCGACCGGCTCGACCAGACCTACGGCGGCTACGGCGGCAACCTCGACTTCCCGGAACCGGAGGCCCCCGCCGACCCGGAGAAGCCGTGGCAGTGGACGATCACCCCACGTTGGCGGCGCGGCGAGGGCAAGCCGCCGTCGTCGTACCGGCTGCGCGGCAACACCGCCCAGATGGACGACAAAGCCGTGAAGCTCGTCTGCGCGGCGGCACTCGCTGGCGCCCAGGACCGGCCGCTGCTGTTGGTCCTCGACGAACTCGGCCGCAACCTCGGCGCGGCACACCGCCGTGACGCCGTCGCCCTGTTCGAGAACATCGGCCGCGACCGGGCGATCAGCGTCGTCGGCGCCCTGCAGGACGACATGGAGAGGTACGCGATCGGCGCGTCCAGCCTCTACATCAAGCTGCGCCGCCCGTCCGACGTCATGCCGTACAACCAGGCACCGATCGTCATCGGCAGCGAAGCCGACACCGCCCGGGTGCAACTGCTCTCCGACTGGATGACCTCGTTCCGGCCGGAGCCGCAGACATGACCGACACCGACGGCACCACTGACGGGGAGCCGGATCCCGAGATCACCCTGAGCTGGATCCGCGACTATCCGGGCCTGGTCGCCTACGCACCACTGCCTCCCAGCGGCCGCTACCCCCGCGACAGCCGAGGCCGACCGAGACCGCGCTCGGCCCGGCTCCGCACCGCAGAACCGAGCGAGGCCCCCCGCCGACCGGAGGGCCTGCTCAGCGACAGCGACTGGAGCTGGGTCATCCGCAGCGAGCACAGCTGGGCCGGTGTCAGCAGCAGGTTAGGCACCGACGCGCTGCGCATCATGCTGGAACTCGCCGAAGCCGGCTGCGTCACGATCGGCTACACCCTCAACGGCAACGCCCTGGCCCAGCCGCCACGCCGGGTGTACCCGCACCCAGACCTCACGGCAGCCGAACAGGAACGCCGAAGCCGCCGTCGCGACGACACCAGCACCCTTCGCACCAGGGCGGAGCAGATCGCGTCGGAGATCACCGACGACTGGCCGGATGCCAGCCGGGCACTCCGTGAAACCGATCATCCCGACCGGTTGCTGTGGGCGGTGCGCGCCGCCACCGACCTGGCCGAGGGCCGCAGCCACGATTCGCTTCGCGCCTTCGTGCAGAGTCACGCCAAGGACACGAAAGCCCGCGACGACGTGAACCATCTGCTCGCCGCGATGGGCTTCGACCACGAGACACTCATCGCACTCGGCGTGGCCCGCAACCCGTACATCGGGCTCGGCGGCCCGATCCTGCTGCACACGACCGACGGCTCCATCCTCGACCTGTCGGCGATGCCCGGGCCGCACGACATCCGGCTGAGCCCCCACATGCTGCCGCGACTGACCGTCACCGGGCCGGGCGATGTCCTGCTGGTCGTGGAGAACCGGCAGGCGGCCGAAACGGTCTGTGACACCCGGGCCGACCTGCCGGTCATCTGGTGCCACGGGCAGCCGCCCGACGCCGTCGTGTCGATGATCGTCCAGGCGACGCAGCAGACCTCCGCGGTCGTCATTTGCGCGGACGCCGACCTCGGCGGCGTCCGCATCACCGCCCGCATCCACGACAACCTGCCACCGGATACCACCATCCACGTCGTAGACGTTGGCACCGTGCCGCACGACGAAGGCCGGCCCTTCAACACCCACAGCCGCAGCCGCCTCCAGCAGCTCGCACAACGCCCGGATGAGGTCGGTGCCTTCGCGCAACGCTGCCTGCACCGGGGCTACGCGATCGAGCAAGAAGCCACTGCACGGGCCGCCCTTCAGGCTGTCTTGAATAGCCATCCACCTGCGTAAACTCTTCGACCAGAGATGCCTCCGCGTCGGCCGCAGAGCGGAGATGGCGAACTCCACCGGAGCAGAGCCGCAGGACGTTTCGGAGCGCCGCCCGGCGGTCGCCGCCCGCCCTGAACCCGGCAGCGGCAGCAAGCCACCGACGGCCAGAAACACTCATCCGCCCATGGGCACGAACGCGCACTGTGCCGGGCGGGGGCCAACGCGCGGAACAGCGGAAGTTCGACCCGATGCGGCCGGATTCCGCACCTGGCCACCACGATGGTGTAGGCAATCCTCGTCTTTCATTAGGTCGATAAACCCGACCTGCCGAGGATGAAAGGCTTCAAGGATCATGTGCGTGGCCAGCGTCATTCTGCTGGGCGACGCGGTCACGGGCCTGAGCGTGGCCGCCGTCTTCCCTCTCCGGCTTCGGCAGGCAGGCGCTCCGGCTCCGGCCAGGTGCCGTCCGGGCCGGGAGGTATGGCCACGAGGACTCCGTCGTCGCCCATCTCCCACCCGTGCGGCCATACGGTTGAGCTCACCGCGGTGTGGCCGGGACGCGTGACCGCCTGTCGTGCACCGGCCAGGTAGACGTCCTGATGAGCGGTCACACTGGCGAAGTCGGCGGGCCCGTCGAACCGGACGTACCCGAATGATGCAGCGCCACCAAACGTTGCGCCTCTGAACACCGCTTGGTCCCGGAATCGGGCGGTGCGGACGTTCGGTCCAGGGCACGCCGAGCCGCCTTTGAGCGCGTCGTAGGAGGCCAGACCGGGCGTGCCGAAGTCCGCAGATCCGTGGAAAGCGGCACCGACGAACGAGGCCGGGCCACCAAAGTCGGCGCCCGTGAAGATGGCGGTATGGAACTCTGCGCCGCTGAAGTTCACGGCCCCGCTCGCAGGGTTGCCTGACGGCAGACGACCGGTTGCCAAGCGTTGAGATCCGGCGGTGAACTGCGCTGTCGTGAAATCTGCCATGTCGAACTTCGACCCGCGGAACGTGGCGCCGCCGACGAACTCGCAGCTGGCGAAGCTGGCGTACCGGACGACGCTGTTGCACATAGAGAACCCGATCAGGGCCGCGCCGGTGAGGTCCAGATGCAGATCCGGCCAATAGGTCTCCGGGGCCTTGACGCGAGGGTCTCTGCGGGCCGGGATGCAGGTGTGGTCGGAGAGGAATAGCTGCGCGGCTATCCGGACCTGCAGCTCGAGTTGGGAAGTGCGTTCCCGGTCGCTTTCGTGGTCGTTACCGGTTGGTGGGGTGTACGGCATCCGCAGGTAGGCGCAGATCAGGTTGACAATCTTCTGCCGCTGGTCGGGATTGTCCTGCGCGACCCGTTCGAGGGTGTAGAGCCCGGCGAGACGGACGACAACGCTCTCCGAAGCGAACTGTTCGGCGGCCTTGACGTAGGTTTCGGTTAGCTGGCGTGCGGCCGCGTCGGCTTCGGTGTGCCGCTGCGCCTGGACGGCAAGCTGGAACTTCTCCCCGTCGCGGTCGTGTGCGTCCTCGGCCATCCGTTGCTTGCGGAGCGACAGCAGCAGGCCGACTGCCGCGGCGGCTGCGGCGACCGATCCGGCACCGTACTTCAGTGCCTCGATGTGCATGCCGGGGCGGGCGTTCACCGCTGCAGCGTCGGCGACGGCCCACATCGCCGCTGCCAACCCACCGCCAGCAATGATGACCAGGGCGGCGCTGATGACGATTCCTGCGTCGGAGAGAGGCCAGGGCCATCTGCGCCGAGCAGGTGTGCCTGCTTCGGTACGGGCGGCCAGTTCACGAGACATGTCCGCATGATGCCCGAGTGACGCAAGCTGCCGGTACGTAGTCGACACTGTCCGGGCAAGATGCCGCTGCTTCACTGTACCGGCGTCCCGGTCGACACCACGCGGCGCCCCTTCTCCGGGCTCCTCCGCTTTTGGCCGCTCAGAAGGGGTGTTCTGTCGCTTATCTGAGATAGAAGAGCGTTCGTAGAATTCAGGCTCCTACGCCTTTTTCTGCGGGCCGAAGATAGCGTTGCATCTGATTGGTGGTTGCGAGCGCGAGCCAAAGTGACCCAAGCTCGTGTTGTCGAGATACCGACAGCGACGTGAAGTCCGCTGAACACGGCAGAGGGTCCTGCGAAGCTGGGAAGTCTCGCAAGATCCGGGCGGTTCGGGCAATGGCATGCAGGGGGTTGCCGGAGTGAGTGAGAGCCCGCTTGCGCTCCAGGGCGGAACCTCCCCTTGGCGCTCGCTCCGTGTGATGTTGGTAGAGCCGGCAGTCGGAACCGCGACTGGTGCTTGATCGATAGCAGAGGGTAATGTCACGGCGGACATTCGCCGCGACGCGATGGGGGTCGGTCTTGCCGGACTGGCGCGACGAGGTGTGCAGCGCACTGGACCTCTGGATCGCCTCCGAGGGTGGGACTCAGCAGAAGGAGCGTCTCGTCCGCATTGGGCGCGCTCGTCAGGAAAGCCAGCGTGGTTGGTTCGCGGTCGATCTCCGTGGCTCGGCAGCCAATCTGGATCAGCTTGAGTCCCTCCGCCTGTCAGGTGCAGATGGTCCAGAGGCAGGATCGTCTTACGCGGTCCTGGAGGCGGTACAGGAAGGTGAAGTCGTCCGACTCCGGGTTGCCGAGTTCGTCGACCTTGCCGATGCCCACCTTTGGCAGAACAAACAACCCGCGACCTACCTCCTCGTGAAGCTGCGCGAGGCCATCGCGGGCCTCACCGATGCAGGGCTGGCGCACGACTTGGCTAACGGTCGACTCGCGCCGACACCAACGAACCTGCGGGACATCTCCGGATTCACGCCGATGCAAATGGCTGCGTTCGGAGCGTGCACGGGTAGCGGCGTGCATCTGGTATGGGGACCGCCGGGAACAGGCAAGACCCGCGTCCTCACCGAGGCGATCGGTAAGCTGATCCAGGCCGGCAAGCGCGTCCTGCTGGTGTCGGCCACCAACATCGCCGTCGACAACGCCCTCCTCGGTGTCGTTGGACGGCGGCAGCATCAAGCTGGCGAACTCCTCCGCGTCGGACCTCCGCACCATCCCGACGTGCTCAAGCATCCCGAGGTCTGCCTGCCCGTTCTTGTGCGCGAGAGGCTGCGTGAGGTTGACCTGCAGCTGCAAGACGTGGAACAGCGACTGGTCCGGATGAGGGAAGACGGCGAGCGGCTGGCCGGTCTCCAGGAAGAGCTGGCAGGGTTCGACTCGGCGGCCTACCAGCTGGCCAAGAGGGTTTTAGCTGCCGAGTCGGCAGTTCCCCAACTTGCCGCTGCCGCCGCAGACGCGCAAGCGGCAATGCGGGAGAGGGAGACCCAGGCGGTCGAGTCGGCAGCACGGCTTGCCGCAGCACATGGCGATCTGGCGAAACTCGATTCGACACGCGCGGCGTACGCGGAGATCGATCAGGTGAAGCGAGAGTTGATCGCGGTGAAGGAGGCTGCCGAGAACCTCGCCGCGCGTGCGCTCACCGCCGGGCACACCGCCGATCTCATCGAGAATGAGATTCAGAACCTGCGTGGGACACGGAAGTTCGCCCGACTGCGTGATCGCACACGACTGCAGCGACTGGGCAAGCAGCTCGATGCTGCTCGGGCCGACGCAGATCGCGCGGAGCGTAAGGCACGTGAAGCGAGCGGCCTCGCTGAAAGACAGGAGGCGAAAACCGAGGAACGGATTCGCCAGCTCGGCAACACCATCATCTGCAGCCGATCGGGCCTTCAGGCCGCCGAGGCAATAGTGGTCGAGGCGCGCGAGCACGTTGACCGGGCGACCACCAACGCCCGCGAAGCCAGCGAGCGGCTCGAGCTGGCACGGCAGAGGTTGCTGACCGCGGAGGCCGGCGCGCCGACCGAGGCGCAGCGGGCGCTGGTCCGGGATGCTGATCAGCGTCAGCTTCCGATCTTGGAGGCGCAAATGCGGGTTCTTGGCAGCAGGGTCAGCGCGACCGAACTCGAACGCGAGCGACTCGAGCAGCGGCACGCAAAACTGCAGGAGGACTTCGATCGGCTACGCCGAGACGAGGAAGGTGAGATCATCAAGGGCGCCAGGATGGTCGCCACCACCCTGGCTCGCCTGCGCACAAGCAAGGCTTTGATGGACGGACCGTACGACGTCGTGCTCGTTGATGAGGTCAGCGCTGCGAACCTCCCCGAAGTCCTGCTCGCGGTCTCCCGGGCGGCCCAAGCAGCTGTCCTGCTGGGCGACTTCATGCAGCTTGGAGCGATCCGGAACGAGGACGTCAAGCGCGCCAACCGGCCGGACGTCCACCGATGGCTGCTTCCCGACGTGTTCGCGCACTGCGGGATCACCTCCCCGCAAGAGGCCGAGAGGCATCCTGGTTGCACCGCGCTGGACGTCCAGCACCGGTTCGGGCCCGAGATCATGAGGCTGGCCAATGCCATCGCCTATGACGGGCTTTTGAAGCCCGGCGACAAGATCCGCGAACACGCCGAGGATGACCCAGAGATCGTCCTTATCGACGTCGACGGGCTCGGAGAGATCGCGCGCGTCCGACCGGTCAAACGGCGTAGCGGTTGGTGGCCAGCGGGAGCGCTGCTCGCTCGCGTCCTTGCCGACTATCACCAGGCGCGCGGGGAACGAACCGGGGTCGTCACCCCCTACAGCAAGCAGGTTGAAGCCACCCTGGAGGCCCTGCGCGACCACGAGAGTACGTCGTCCGTAGGTACGGAGGTCGGTACGGCACACCGCTTCCAGGGGCGGGAGTTCCCAGTCGTCGTGTTCGACATGGTCGAGGACCAGTACGACAAGCGCTGGATGGCGCTGGCCAGCCGCGGCGGAGGGAGCTGGGAGCAAGAGGGCATCCGGCTCTTCAACGTCGCGATCACTCGTACCCAAACTCGGCTCTACCTCATCGGAAGCCGGAGCCAGATCAACGAGGCCCCTGCCGGCACACCGCTCAGCATCGTCGCCGGCCTGATCCAAAGCCGGCGGGCCAGGGTCGTTCCGGCCGCGATGTTGATCACCCCAACCACGGCTCCTGGCGAAGTCCGGTCGATGCTCGCAGGCACTTTCACCGGAGAACTGGCCGAGCTTCTGGCGCAACACGTCCGGTTGACGGACATCCATGATGAGCGAACGTTCTACGATGTCTTCGCCGACCATCTCACGGCGGCACGTCGATCAATCTGGATCTGGGCGCCATGGACGGCCACCAGGGTCAAGTCCATCCTGCCGACGCTCGCCGACGCTGTCGCACGGGGTGTCCGGGTGACCCTCTTCGTCCGCGATCCCGGCGACAACCTGCAGCGCAAACCGACGTACCAGAAGTACCTGACCGATCTTCGCTCGGTATTGCAAGCTGTCGTCGAGGTCAACGTCATGCATCAAAAGATCGTCATCATCGACGAGCAGACCGTGCTTCTCGGCAGCCTCAACTCGCTATCTCAGAGTTGGACGCGTGAGGTGATGGTGACGATGCGCGGCGCTCACTTCGCACGGAAGCTTTTGGAGCACGAACACGCAAGAGAGTTCTCGAAGCCACCACGATGCGGTGCTTGCGGCGGTGACTCGGTTGACCTCCGCCGCAATGGAGCGGGCTCCTGGTACTGGCGGTGCTATGCCCAAAGCTGTCCGCAATGGTCATCGGGCGGACGCAAGTCATGGAAGAAAGACATAATCTTCGAATCTAGCCCTCGAAGACAGAGTTGACCATCCGCCACTGTTTAGGCGAACGGACGAAGAATTACCAGCTCGCTCGATTACGCCAGCCGGGCCGGACGCACGCTGATCGACCGGGAGCTGTGTCTGCAGTGCGGCGGGTGCGATGACCCTGCCCGCCGCGAGGAAACCGGCATCGCAGCGGACGTGGAATTCGCCACGAAACCCGCCTTGGACCTGCGGATGCACGAACGCGCGTTGACAACAGGCCCGTCGGCGCGGTGGGTCACCGCAGACGAGGCCTACGGGCAGGACTCGAAGTACCGGACCGGGCTGCAGCAGGGTCGGACGGCTACGTCCTCGCCGTTGCCCGCAACGTAGGACGGCCCTGGCTCTCCGACTGGCAAGGGCGGACCCCGTGGGAGCACCGCGACTAATGAAGGACGGTGGTGGCCGGTGCACAAGATTCTTGCGGACGTAGCGACCATGTGCGAATCAGGGCGATGCATCACGTCTCTGTAGCAGAGGCTTCGATGCGGCCTTCCGCTGTCTGACGCCCTCCGGGGTCGGCCCAGCAGGTGCATCCCGGTCGTCCACCACACTCTTGGCACTTCGGACACCGGAACCGCGAACCGGGAGTGATCTCCGCGGCGGTGCAGGGCATTGCCAACACATCCGCACCGGCTGTCCGGTCGATTCGATCACCATCGGCAGTGTCAATGACCGCGTTGTACGGCCACAGAACCGGGTACCGGGCACCGCAGGAGCAGTCCCGGCTGCCCCAGATGGCCTCGCAGTTGCCGCACCGTGCCTGGAATGTATCGCGATCTCGCATGTGCACCCGCGCCCCGGACTCTTTGCAGATGGGGCAGGTGTCGAACCGACCGAAGGTTGCCCCCGCCGCATCCAGGGCGGCCGTAAGCTCTGACGGCAAAAGCTGGCTGTCCCGGCTCGGGCCTCGGTGCCCGTCCACAGCCTCCCGGATCAGGTGCGACCGCTCCTCGGAGGTGGGTCGGCGGAGCAGCAGCACCCGCCGGCCGCCTACCGGCCGCAGCCAGTTCCTGGCCGGCAGCGTCGGCACCCCAGCGGGCAGTTCCACCGGCAGGGGGTATCCGTGGCTGAACCACCGGCCCTGCAGCGTCCACCGGAGGGCCCGCGCCAGCCGCTCCTCGCCCTCGATCTCCAACGGGCTGATCGGCACGAGGCAGGCCGTCGTCCCGAAACCTGCCGGATGCAAGCCCTGATGTACCGGGCGGGGCAGCGATGACCTAGTGGTCCGGAGGCCGGGGTAGACGACGACGATCGGACCGGGCAGTGTCGCCAGATCGGCGAGCCAGCCCTGCCGGACCGGTTCGGGGACCTTCGCGCCGAGGTCTCGCGGGTCGGTCACGATTCGGGTCACTTCCGTCCCGCAGGCGTGTACGCCGACCGTACCGTCCTCGCTCATCGACCATGTCAACTCCTCTGCCGGACCGCGCAGCCGCAGCTGGGTGCCCGCTGCCGGAGCGGGGGCGTCGGGGTCGTCTGGCCGATACCCGAGCAGGGCCAGGGCCCGCAGCGACAGCGCGGCCACATACGTTCGGTAGGCAGCGGGGAAGTCCCGGCTGTCGGCCCGTGCCTGGTCCGTATCCGCCGCCTGCTGCACCGCCCAGCGCTCCCAGAGCTTCCCGACGCGCCGGTACCGGCGGTCGTTGGTGAACAGGTTCGTCCACCTGAGTCGCATGGGTACCCGCGCCCGCCGGTCGGCGTGGATGAGTGCGGGGGAGTGGCGTAGGGTCCGTAGCCGGCCCCGCGCGTTCGTCAGTGCCGCGTGGGTCGCCTCGATGGCGGCGGCCGACGCTGCCTTGTCCGCGACCGCCACCGCCACCAGCTCGGCGATTCGCTCGCGCCGCCGCCAGGAGCTGGTGCCGTGCAGTGCCCCCACGAACGCGCTCATGTCGGCGAGGCTCGCGCCGAGCAGGGTCAGTTCGTGGATCCGTCTGGTCAGATACTCGTCCAACCGGTCCACCAACTGCGCCGCCACCCGGTTCTCGTAGAAGTCGACGTCCTCGACGTAGCGCAGGGACAGCACTCGCTGCGGATGGATGCGTCCGTGCTCGACCCCGGCCCATTCCTCCGGATGCCCGGCGAGTCGGGCCAGTCCGGCCGGTGGGACCCGACGAGCGACGTCCGCCCGGACCACCTCCTCCGTCCGCGCGAGGCGGTCGTGCGGGCGGAGGCAGATGTGCGCGAGGTTGTCCAGGCCGCGCTGGATCTCCCGGTCGAAGTCCCGCAGCGAAGCTCGCTCGACGGTGTCCGGGACGAACATGTTCGTCGTCATCCAAGCGCTGATGTCGCCGGCTTGGGCGAGAATCCGTGCGGTGTCGATGACCGAGCCCACGACCAGGGGGTCGGCGGCACCCGTCCGATCGGCCACGTCAGCTCTCCCGGCGGTGCACTTCGTCGTCGAGCAACCGGACGCAGCGAACCGGTTCACCCGCCATGTTGTGCAGGTCCCATGCCGTGCGGATCGCCTCCCGCAACTTGCCGAGGCCCGTCACGGTGACGTCGTACCGGCCTCGGACGGTGCGGAGCACCTTCATCGCGAGGAAGTGGTCGGCTGCAAGGGACCGCCCGTCCTGGTCGGCGTCGCCGTACTCGGGCTGTTCGCCTGTCGGGTCGCCCTGCCGGGCCGCGGCCACCACCGGCGTGAACGTGCGCAACTGCTTCTCCACGCGAGGGCCGATGAGGGCCCGGCCATGCTCCTGGAGGTCGCCGGTGAGGTACTCGACGAACGCCAGGACGGCCTTCTCGTCCTCGCGATGTGCCTGCCGGGCCTGCTTGAAGGCCCGCCGCAGGGCGTCCGTCCCGTACGGCGGCAGGGCGGGCACCGGCCTTCGGTCCAGCCGCGGCCGCCGCGCCGGCAACTCCATGAGGTGGGCCCGGTTGTACGTCTTGTCGGCGAACTCCAACGTGGACTCGTCCTGGTTGGCGGTGCCGATGAACCACACGTTGGGCGGCAGGGCGATGCTCGTGCCGCCGACCAGTTGGCGCGGCGCCCGGCCGTCCCCGCGGGTCACCAGTTGGATTGGCACCTTGTCGTCGTTCTCCAGCTTCGACAGGAGCACCGAGAAGTATTGCTCGGGCCGGGACAGGTTCATCTCGTCCAGCACGATGAAGAACGGCCGGTCCCGGTGCCGTGGTGTCTGAGCCCGATAGAGTGCCTGAAGGAACTCCGTCTCCTCGAATCGTCGCTCGAAGGTGTTGTGGTGGCCGAACAGGTCGGTGCGGTCACGCCAGCCGGCCTGCACCTCGATTACCGCACAGTCGGTGCCGAGCGCGCCGGCCAGCGCCCTCGGCAGGGACGTCTTGCCGATGCCGCTCATCCCCTCCAGCAGGTGCAGGCGGCTCATCGCCAGTCCGCCGAGCAGCACGCAGATGTCGTTCAGGCGGTACGCGCGGTCGTGCTCGGCGAACATCGTCGTCTGCAGCGAGCGGGCGAACCCTGCCAGGTCCGGTAGGTCGCCGAACACCTCGCCGGGCTCGTCGAGCGCGGGGTCGTCGTCCAACGCCACGCATCGGGGAAAGAGCGGCGTACCCGGGTCAGGGCGGTCCTGGTACAGGGCGTCGATGGCCGACCGCAACTCCGCGATCCGCCCCTCGTACCCGCGGGTGAGGACCTCGAAGTGCCGTTCGGCGTCCGCGAGTTGCTTCACCTGCAGGTTGTTGATCCGGTCGGCGAGGGCCGCGCCCCGGAGTTCCTGAAGTTCGTAGCTGAGCTGTTCGCGTGCGCTGTTCAGCTCGCGATTCTGCTGCTCCAACCAACGGAGCCGATCCAGGTCCTCGTCGCCGATCCGGGCGGCGAGCTTGTCCCGCAGTTCGGCGTTCTGGGCGCGGAGCCGTTCCATCTCGTCCAGCACGTGAGCGGGATCCGAAGAGCCGATCTTGAGTAGCACCTGCTCCCGTTCGGCCAGCCGGCCGTGCAGGTCGGCGACCGCCTCCTCGGCCGCCGCGTACTGAATCCGGAGGACCTGCAGGTCCCGGTCGAGTGCGGTCACCTCCGCGGCGGCCCGGGCGGTCACCTCCCTCTCCAGGTCGCGCTCCCGCCGCTCGAGCTGGATCTCCTGTCCCCGCAGGGCACCCTGGTCGTAGTCGAGCTGTTGTGCCCCGGTCGTGAGCTGCTGGCGATCCTGGGCGAGTTCGGCGTGGACGCGTTCCGCGTCGGCCAGCCGATCCCGCCGGGTCTGCTCGATCTCGGCAAGCGCCTCGGTCCGCTCCGTCACCCACCGCTCGCGCTCGGCGGCCACCTCCGCCGACGCGGCCCGTCGCAGCTCCGCCAGTTCCGCGTCGAGCGCCGCCCGGGCCCGCTCCGCCTCCGCCACGAAGCCCGCCTCGGCCGCCTTCTCCCGGTCCCGCAGCTGCGCATCCCGTTCGTCGAGCCGGGCCTCCGCCCGGGCCAGCCGGCCACGGATCTCCTCCGCCTCGGCCTGGGCCTGTGCCGCGAGGTTCAGGTCTGTCCGGATGCGCTGCCGGTCCGCCTCGGCCGCCTCCTCCCGCGCTCGTGCCGCCTCCTCGCGGGCCCGTGCCGCTTCCTCCCGGGTCCGTGCCGCCTCCTCCCGCGCCGTGGCGGCCAGGGCACAGCGCCGGTACTCCTCGATCTGCAGGGTGAGTTTGTCGTAGGTGGTCAGCACCTCCTCCGAGGACCGCTGCGCGGGCGTCAGGGCCTCGGTGGTCAGCGCGTTGACGAGTTCGGAGCCGTCCTCCGCGCGGCGCGCGGCGAGCGCCAGATCGGCTTGGACCTCGTCAGCGCGGGGCCGGGACCGGGCCCCGAGGTTGCGGTACGGCGACCGGGACTTGCTTTTCCCCATGGGGTTGGTTGTCCTTTCGCGAAGGCCGGGACAGATCGGGCAGGTCGACGCCCAGGTACGCGGCCGTCGTGTGCTGGGCGAGCGCCCAGGCCGCCTCGCCGGTGTCGAGGTTGAGCGGCACCACCGCGGCGTGCGCGCCGCCGGTGTTCCGGTCGCTCGACAACCGCCTCAGCTCGGTGAACAGGTGTGGGCGGACCTCGGCCAGTCGTCGGACGGGATGGTCCGGTCCGCCGTGCGCGCCCGAGACCAGCACCGCGGCGAGCATCGCCGGCGTGTTGGAGACCTTCTCCGGACGACGAACCGCCTTCCGGAACTCGTCCGCTTTGAACCCGAGGACCTGGAGGTGCTCGCCGAACGGCATCCCGAGTCGCCGGCAGCATCGTCCGAGCGGACCGGCGAACCGGTTCCCGTGGGGAGTCAGTTCGGGCGCGTCGGCCGGCGGCGGGTGCCGGACGACGATGTCGCGCAGGACGACCTCGTGCAGGCGCCAGGCGTTTCGGACCACGTCGCCGATTTCGGTGCAGCCGTCCCCGGTCAGGCGGGCCCGGTCCATGTCCCGCTCCAGCAGGGTCAGCAGCTCGAAGAGGTCGCGGTGCGCCCGGACCAGACCCGCGAACCGGTCCTCCAGGACCTCGCCGATCCGTCGGCGCAACGCGATGTCGAGCCGGTCGTACTCCAGCACCACCGCTTCGCTGCGCCGGCCGATGAACCGTTCGACTTGCTCGCGCAGCGCCGGCACCTGTTGCAGCCGGGTCGCCACCAGGCGCCGCAGGTAGGTGCTGGACCGGCCGTTGAACGGGCTGAACGCGTCCCAGCTCACGGTCTCGGTACTCGCCGGTTCGTGGCGATCCGACACGAGCGGGACCGGAATCCACACCGGCACACCCGAGGTCATCAAGGCCACCCGTGAGACCACACGATCCGGGGCGGCCCGGTCCCACCGTCGGGCCCGGCCCCGCTCCTGCTTTGCCCGCTCACCACGCGAGACAGCCTCGACAACCTCCTCGTGGCTGGGCTGCTCGGTGCCCGTCCAGCCCTCCGGCAGCACCGGGAATGCGGTGACCCGCAACGGCGCACCGGCAGTCCGCAGCTGCAGCGAGACCTGGTGCCGGGCCCGCCAGTCGGCCTGCGCCAGCCGGGCCTGCAGGGTCGACGCCGGCCAGAGCGATCCGGTCAGGACGTCCTGGTAGACATACGTAGTGATGGTCCGGGTCGGGTCGGGGAAGCCGTCCCGCAACGCCTGCAGCCCGGTGTCGGTCACCGCGCCGTGTCGGTCCAGGTAGGACAGCGCCCGCAGGTCCGACCGGACCATCTTCACCAGGTCACCCTGGAGGCCGAGCAGCGCCGCCATCTCGCCCACCTCCCGGTATCCGGACCGGGCCAGCCCGAGCACCGCCGACTGGAAGATGTTCAGCCGTTCCTCGTGCACGAGCGGTGCGACCACGCGGTAGCGCAGGGCTGGCCACAGCAGCCACAGTTGGTCGCCCCGATACCGGACGTGGTCCGGTAGGACCACCGGGCTGTCAACGTCGAATCCCGCCACCGTCCACCCCCTTGCAGAGTTCCCGGAACGCCACCAGCCCCTCGGCCACCGACCGGCCGGGACGTCCCGGCGCCTCCGGCGTCGCCGACCGTTCCGCCATTGCGGCGTCACCCACCGCGATGAGCAGCCGGCGTTGCCGGCTCATCGCCACGCACATGCGGCTGTCGCTGAGCAGGTGCCCGTACCGCCGGACGGCCTCGGCGGGGTCGGGGGTGGACCTAGGCGGTGAACTGCTCCGGGTCACCGACAGCAGAACAACGTCGAACTCCATGCCCTGGAAGGCGTCGACGGTGCCCACCCGGAGCCGCTGTCGGGGGACCGGCTCGGCGGTGTAGGCCATCGCCGGTACCGGTGCGAACCCTCCCTCGTCGTCCAGGACGGCCAGTCCCGCATCGACCAGTTCGGTCTCCAGCAGGACCTGCTGCTCGCGGTAGAAAGTGATCACGCCGAAGGTGAGCTGCCGCGCCTCGTCCCGTGCGGCCAGCTCCCGCAGCTCCCGCACCAGCCGGATCGCCTCCACCCGCCGGGTCCGGCTGAATCCGGTCCGTTCCTCGGCACCCGCCCCCAGCGGGACGTCGATCCAGCCCGCGACCTTCCTGGCCCATGGGCTCAGGTCGTGGGTCAGCTCCTGGGTGGAGGGGTGGGACTGGAGCACGTCCGGGCCGCCGTAGAACACCGAGCTGACGAACCGCCCCAGGGCGGGGTGCATGCGGAACTGGGTGTCGAGCCGGATCGTCCGCACCGCGGGTCGCTCGCTCGCGAAGAGGTCGAACCACCGTTCGAAGAGGCTCTGGGACAGCTCGGACCCGTCGAGTGAACGATTGCGGCGCAGCTCCCGCTCCACCTTCTGCTCCAGCATGTGCGGGAGCTGTCTGTGGTCGCCGACCAGGATGATCCGCCGGCGGGCGAAGGCCATCGGGATCATCAGGTCGAGCGGGTTGGCGCGGGCTGCTTCGTCGACGACGACGGTGTCGAAGACCGGCAACGGCGCGTCGAGCACCCGGGACATCTCGCGGGAGTCGGCGTGCTGCACGGTCGAGGCGAGCACCGCGTTATACCGGGCCAGGGTCCGCTCCACCAGGCCGAGGTCCTCCCGCAGGTCGTCCTGGTACGCGCGAAGCACCTCGGCGGCGCTGTCGGTGGACGCCGCGTGAACCTGGTGCACTGCCTCCGCGACCTCGATCAGCAGGTCCTCGACGGCCGGATCGTGCTGCGGGGTGTGCAGCAGGCCGGTGGCCGCCGCCAGCCGGTCGAGCAGCGCCAACCGCAGCTCCGCCAGGTCGGGGAGGAGGGCCGCCTGGTCCGCGTCCCCGGTGGCGGCCCGCCCCAGCAGGAGCTGGGCTGGTTCGTCGAGCACATCGGTCAGCAGCCGCAGCGCGCCGCCCGCCCGCTCCGGGCCGTCGTCCGCGAAGGAGACCGGGGTGACGCGGATCGACCGGACGACACGAGCCACCGCAGCCCGTTCCTCGTCCGTCAGGCTCCGGCCGAGCGTGCCGGTCACCTGCAGCTCCGCCAACGTCCGGTCTAACCGGCTGCGCAGTCCGGCCGGCAATTCCGCCCCGGCCAGCCGCTTCGTCTCCGTCAGCAGGTTCGTCAGATCGGGCCCGGCGACGGGGTGCCGGCTGTAGGCGGCCGCCAGCTGACGCAGCCGTACGACGCGGTCCCAGCCGGCCACCTCGGGACGGTGCCGGTCGAGGTGGCGGTCGACCGCGGCCACCGTCTCGTCCCGCCACTGTCGGGTGTTCTGCCGGTCCCGTTCTGGTTTGTTGCTCACCCGGGTCGGCGGCAGGCCCAGCCGTCGGGCCCGGCGGGCCACGTTGTCCACCGCGTCGTGCTGGACGCTGGACAGCAACGTCCGGTTCACCGCCACCGCTCGGTCCCCCAGCTCGTCGAGGCAGCGCAGGAGATCGGTGATGAAGCGAGTCTTGCCGGTGCCGGGCGGACCCTGCACCAGGAGGATGTCCGGTGTGCGCAGCGCCATCCGGAGAGCGGCCCGCTGCACCTCCGTCGGTCTCTCGCCGGCAGCAGCGCCGATGACCCGGTTCACCGCCCGGTCGTGTGCCGGGTCGGCGCGTGGCTGCGCGCCGGGCCGCGGGAGTCCCTCGATGAGCAGTCGCAGGCCGGGCAATTCGGCCTGGTCGTTCTCGATCCGCTCGCGGGCGGTGTCCCGCCGCCGCAACCGGGACCGGTCCCCGGACAGGGAGCGGAACAGGTAGCCCGTCACGGGTGGCGGCTCGTCCCCGGCGACCGCGAGGTCCACCGTCCAGTTTCCCACCGCCGCGCCGCGGACTTCGCCGTGCACCCCCACGGTGGCCCGGCCGCGTTTCTCCGCCAGTTCCGGGGGAAGCTCCCCGGCCGCTTCCAGCTCCAGCCGCCCCGGGTACGCGGCCACCGTGCCGAGAAACCGTGCGGCCCGCTCGCCGGGCTGAAGCTCGAACCGCCAGTCACCCCGGGCGGTCACCTTGCACGACTGGAACCTCGCCCACCGCAGCCGCTTGGCGTCCTCAACCAGGGCCTCCCGCTCGATGTTGTTGTACGCCTGCCATAAGTCGAGGTAGGTGCGTCCGTCGGACTCGAGGCCGAGCAGGGCGGCCCGGATCGCCTCCGACGCGTCCGCCTCCGCGCCCCGGTCGACGAACCGTACGTCCACCTCACTCAGCCGGTGCCAGCGGCCTCGCCCCCGGGCATCCGCGCCGGTCATCCGGGTGATCCGAAGTACGTTGTCGACCAGCGCGACGTCGGCGACCCAGCGGGTGCCGTGCAGTGTGAACGCGCTCCCGCCGGGCTGCTCCCGGGGCCCACCGCTGTGCACGATTCGGTCCCGCGCGCCTTCAGCCGGCGGAGGCAAGCAGAACTCCCGTCGCAGCCAGTCCCGCACCTCGTCGAAGCCTGTGGTGTGTACCCGGGCGGCGACGCGGACCTGCCCGGCGACCCGGTCGTCGACACCGATCTCCAACCGCGGGCCGAGGTCGGCACCGGCGAAGCCGTGGCATTGGAGGTCCACCTCGCGGTCGGTCGCGTGGGCGACCCAGGCCACGACGCTGTGTCCGGCTGCGGCGAGCCAGTCACGCGCGTCCGGATCCGTCACCTGGGCTCGGAAAGGGCCGTACTGGCGGCCCTGGTGCACCGCCAGGTCGTACGCGGCCGTCGCCGCGGGCACGCGTACCTCGATCTCACGGTCCGGGCGATCCTTCTCCGCGAGCGCCTTCAGCCAGGGCGGTACCACGGCGCCCATCACCGGGTGGACGCGGATCAGCCGGGTGTCGCCCACGGTCAGTTCGTCAGCGCGCATCGGGCGCCTCGATCGACTGCAGGACCAGGATCCGGTGTGGCCGCAATTCGGTGTCGAAGTGGATCCACCACGGAGCGCGCAGGTGCTCGACCGCGGCGGAGCCGGGAATGAGCTGGAGTCCGTTGCCGCCCTGCGGCGGCACGCGGCGCACCATCGACCGTCCGCAGTTGCGCACCCGGACCTCGGCGCCGCCGTCCCACTCCATCCGGAGCAGCGCCACGGTTGGGTCCTCCGGGTGTCGTACCGCCGTGCGGTTCGTGATCAGGAGCGGCCGGTGCGCCTGCAGCACCAGCGTCAGGTCGTCCTGGGGGAGCAACGGTGGTGGCCCTTCAGCCAGGCGTGGGAACTGTTCGAGCACGGTGACCGTCAGCGCGGGCGGGCGGGCGGCCCGGCACCACGGGCAGGTGGGGTGCGCGGCGAGGAAGCTCTGGCCGCACGGGCAGACCAGGCAGCGATCGGCGGCGGCGTGCAGGGCCGCCGCCCACTCCCCGGCGCCGGGGCGCGCCCACGGGTCGGTCATCCCCTCCTCGAAGGTACGTCGGAACAGATCCCGCAGGCGCCGGGTGAGCACCCGGTCGGCCGGGTAGCCGAACCGGGTCCGGTTGCGATCGTCGGTGGAGTGGTCGATCCAGGGCACCATCCCGCGCTGGGCGTCGTCCTCCAGCTCGACCTCGCCCTCGTTGACGTAGTCGCCGATCAGCGGGTGATTCATGGTCAAAACTTCGTACGCGAGCACGGCGAACGAGTAGACGTCGCTGAAGACGGTGTTGCCGCTCTGCCCGCGCAGGAGCTCCGGTGCGGTGTAGAAGGGCGTTCCGAGCCGTCGGGCCGCCGTGCTGCTCTCCGTCTGCAGGTTGTCCGCGTCGATCAGCCGGACTTCGTCGTATCCGAGGTCGGCGGAGACCAGCACGTTGCCCGGAGAGACGTCGCTGTAGACGATTCCCCGGTCGTGCAAGATGGCGAGGACACCGGCGCACCGGGCGAGCAGGACGAGCCGGCGACCTAGGCCCCCACCGCCGAGATACCACGCGTCCTCGTCCTGCTGCGGCGGGTCGCACAGCTCCCGCAGCGGAACCATGTCCTCCAACAGTTCCATGACATAGCCGACATGCGGCGGCGCCAGTTGCTCCAGCGGGCGGCAGAGGGGAATGCCGTCCAGTGGCAGCCACCGGAGGCGGGCGAAGAGCTCGGTCATCCGGTCCCGGCTGGAATCGTCGGGGGCGCACAGTTTCACGGCCAGGCCGCCGTACCGGGTGCGGAAGACCGCCCCTTCGCCGCCGCTTCCCAACTGGTTGTCGAGCAGGAGATCGAGGTGCAGGTTGTTGCTCGCGGCTCGGACACTGCTCGGCCACGCGGAGCCTTCCGTGCTCAATCCAGATCCTCCAACCGGACGGCTCTCGGAGCGGTGCGCTGGTGGAGCTGTTCGGTCACCGTCGCGGTCACCCATCGGAACTGCGCCGGGATCTCGTGCACCTGGTCGCTCCGAAGCACGGCGGTGCCGGGAGTGCTGAACTGGGCCAACACCTCGTCAGCCTCCGAGGTCCGATCGACGCCGATCCCGATGGCCAGCCGCAGTGCCCGCGCACCCCAACGGGTGCCGAGTAATGCCGTCAACGGAGCCTGCCAGTCGTCCGTGGGCAGCCCGTCGGAGACCAGGACCAGGGTGGGCGGAAAGGCCCGCTTCGGCACGACGGTCGGGTCGTCGAGCAGCGCCCGGGCCAGGTCGAACGCACCACCCATCGGGGTCCGGCCCCGCGGTGTGAGTTCGGTCCACTGTGCCTGTGAGGCGCGCACCAGCGGCTGGTGCACGACGGCCTCGTCCCCGCCGAAGGCGATCACCGCAACGTGGATCTCTCCCCGCGCGGTGTCCTCCGCGGCGAACGCGTGCAGCATGCCCCGGATACTGCGATTGAGCACGTGGATCTTCTCGCCGTCCATGCTTCCGCTGATGTCGGCGAGGACGATCACCGGCATCGGCCGAGGCGGGCGTCGCGATTGGTTCGCCAACCCCTGCTGTTCGGCGTCGAGGGTTGAGCCATATGCCGTCAGGTTCTCCGGCGCCACTACACCGGCTCCTCTCCAAAACCGCTCTGTACGTGTGCTCGTCACGCGACCAAGCCAGTCAGGCTCTCAGGCGCCTTCCGGCAGGTCAATATCCCGATCATGCTGAGAGTGGACTGTGTCGGGATACCGACAACCAAAGGGCTATCTTGAGAGCCTTGAGCGTGCTGCCACCACCCTGATCCAGGGCAGCCAGAACGCTAAGCCCGTTGGCGATCTTCTCCTGTTGCTGGTTCCGGCATGGCCCTTCCAAATTCGATTGGTCTCCTTTGTTAGCTGGTGGAACGATCATGGGATGCTGTCGCGTGCCGTGGTTGCGGCATGGGAGCCGATGACAGGGACGAGTGAACTCTGGTGATTCATCCCGACGACCTGCCCCGCTGGCGGCACAAGCTCGATCAAATCGAGGCGGCCGTGGACCTCGACGAGGAAGTGAAGGAGCGCTGGGCCAAGGCGGATGCGCTGCGGCCCACCCGGGATGCCGAGGCCCGCAATCTGGTTTCGGAGCTCATCGCTACCCGGGATTTCGCGGCATTCCGGGCAGGCTCGGACAAGTGGTCGCGCCAGGAGGGTCCGTACAACGCCTTCTCGGGTTTCGGTCAGATGTGGCTCAACCAGGTCGCCAACAACCTGCCCGATGACCCCGAGGCGCTGAACGTGCTGGTCCGCGCCTTCACCACGCCGGCCACGATGGATGAGGCGCGCTCCCTGTTCGCCGAGGTCGAGCGGGTGACCCGGGACCTGGCGAGTAAGGGGCAACCGGCCGTCGGGCGGATCCCGTACGTGTTGTCAGTGTTCTGGTCAACGGACCACGTGCAACCGGGCTGGCCGGTGATGTGGAAGAGCGCGCCGGAGCGGATGTGGGCGCTGGGTTGGCTACGGACGTGGGAGAACGCCGACCGCTACCTAGCGGTGGTTGAAGCGGCACGCGCGTTCTATCCCGACGATGTCCACCGGTTCGAGCGATTGATGTGGTTCCTCTCCGAGCGCCAGGGGTTCGTGGGAGTCAACCCCGCCGTGCGGGAGATGTGCGACGAGGCCACCGACATCATGGCCACCTACGAGGTGGGCGCGCGCTATCCGGACGAGGAACGTTCGAGTCGAGCAGCCGCTCTCGCCGCCCAACTCAAGGGCGAGCTGCACATCGCCGCCAAGGGGCTTCTGGCGGACCTACGGGCCGCCACGGGACTCGAGCTGGAGACCTCGCAACCGCAGGACCGGATTGCTTCGGACAAGGCGGCCGCGTATCGCGCGGATGCCTATGCCACCTGGTCGCTGCCCGGGGCGGTGTCCGCAGCCGGCCTACGCCTGTGGGCCACGCGTTCGGGGCTTGCGCTCGGCCTGTACGACTGGCGGAACCCAGGCGCCGGCGCGGCGCTTGCCCTGGGTCCGCTCCCCTCCGGTCACCGGTTCTTCGAGATCCGGCCCCACCTCACCGGAGACCGGCTCGTTCCGGTCGACGCCGATCCGGGTGGGAGCACGTTGGTGGGGAAGTGGTGGCCCTGGTGCGAGGTTCCCCCGGGCCTCGCCCTGCGGGGTGCCCTACTCGAAGAGGTGGGTCGGCTCAAGCCTCTGGTGAGGCTGGTCGCCGGCCAGGGCGAGGCCGTGCCGGCGACGATCCCCGAGGGGGAGAACCTGGCGGCGGCGCTCGCCAGGTTCAAGGCTGAGCGCCCTTACCCGAACGACAAGGACGAGTGGCATGCCGAACAGCGGCAGCAGTTCGCCGAGGCTCTGTCACCTGAGAACCTGACCATCTTCGACCTGGACCAGTTCCGGCTGCTCGTCAACGGCAAGCGCTACGGCAACCCGGGTCCCCAGTCGGTGCTAAACGCCAGCCTTTCGGGCATGGACTCGGTCGCCCTCGACGCCTTCGCCAACAAACTTCGTGAGGTCCTCTTCGGTGATGGAGAGGTTGCCGCCCGCATCGACCGAGGCCTGGATTGGAAGGACCTCGGCACGAAGGGGCTGGGCGAGAGCGTGCTGCTGAAGCTGTTCGCCGTCACCGACCCCCGGCGCTTCCTGCCGATCTTCCCGCTGACGGGTCCGATGGGCAAGATTGCCATGCTGCGCCGGTTAGGGCTCGCGGAGCCGGACGGCGCACTGAGCCGCGGTCAGCAGCACGTCGAGGCGAACGATCGGCTGCGGGCAACCCTCGAGCAGATGCTGCCCGGCGATCCCTGGGGGCAGGGTCAGTTCGCCTACTGGATGCTCAACCACGACGCCGTGGAGCCGGTCGAGGAGGAGGACCATATCGCCCGGACCGCGCGGGATCTCCTCTTGCCCGAACTGTTCCTGCGCGAGCTCGCTGAACTGCTCCACGAAAAGGGGCAACTCATCTTCTACGGCCCTCCGGGCACGGGCAAGACCTATCTGGCGGACCGGCTGGCCAGCGCCTTGCAGCAGGACCCAGAACGGCGGATGCTCGTCCAGTTTCATCCGTCCACCTCGTACGAGGACTTCTTCGAGGGCTACCGGCCACGCACCGATGAACGGGGGCAGCTGACCTACGAGCTTCGCTCCGGGCCGCTTGCGCTGATGGCGGAGAAGGCGGAAAGTAACCCCGGAGTGCCGCACTACCTGATCATCGACGAGATCAATCGCGCCAACCTGCCGCGCGTCTTCGGCGAACTGCTGTTCCTGCTGGAATACCGGAACAAGGCCGTACGAACCGCCTATCGACCCGACGAACCATTCGAGCTGCCGCGCAATCTCTTCTTCATCGGCACCATGAACACCGCCGACAGGTCGATCGCGATGGTGGACGCCGCCCTGCGTCGACGGTTCCATTTCATCCCGTTCATGCCGCACGAGGGAGCGATGCGGTCGCTGCTCGCCGACTGGTTGAAGAAGAACGGGGAGCCGGTGTGGGTCGCCGGACTGGTAGATCAGGTGAATGAGCGGCTCCGGGTCCTGCTGAAAGGACCGCACCTGCAGGTCGGTCACAGCCACTTCATGAGACAGGATCTCACCGACGAGCGGCTCGCACGCATCTGGGAGTACGACGTCTACCCCTTCATCGAGGACCAGTTGTACGGTCGGCCCGACCAGCTAGAGCAGTTCGCCTGGGCGAAGGTGCACGCCGCGTACGGGCCATCCTCCGCTTCGGGGAGCGCGGCCGAAGATGCCACCTCGGACGATTCCGATGAGTCTTCCTTCTGAATCGCATGTCGCCGGCGTAGTGAGGCTTCGCGAGTACGAGACCTCGGGGCCCGTAGCTCTCAACGTCGCGGAGGTGTCCCTGCTCCGCGGCATCCCCGGCGGCCGCCTCGAACTCAACCCGTCGGACGAGCCCGGTTCGTACTTCCTCCAGGCCACCTCCTGGGTAGGCGCCGTGGTCCTACCTCGGCTGACCATCCAGATCCTGCCCAAGGTGCGGGACCTGCGGACGGTTCTGACCATGTTCACCTCCGGCGCAGGCCTGGTCGGGTGGGGAACCGACGCGGCGGCGTACGACCGGAGCGACTTCGTCGAAGGCGTCGCGGGACTGTTACTACGAGCGATCAACGGGGCGACCCGCCGAGGGCTTGTCCACGGCTACCGTGCTGTCGACCAGCGACTCCCGGTGATCCGTGGACGCATGGACGTCCAGCAGCTGGTCGCACGGCCGTGGGACTCCTGGCCAGTGCCGTGCCGCTTCGACGACTTCACCGCGGACATACCCGAGAACCGGGTTCTACTGGCGGCCGTTCGGCATGTCGTGCGGTGGCCAGTAGGCCCCGCCCTGCGTCGCATGGCCGGTGAGCTGCTCCAGCGCCTCGAAGGGGTGGGCGACTCGCCGATCGCGTTGACCGAGTGCGACCTAATCCGACGCACACCGCTCAATGAGCACTACTATCCGGCTCTTGCACTTGCTCGACTGGTCCTCGAGGGCTTCGGCCTCACCCAGGGCGCGGGGGGCCTGACAGCGCAGAGCTTCCTGGTCGACATGAACAAGCTATTCGAGAAGTGGATCGGGGACGAGCTACGTGCGAGGCTCTACCCCACGATCGAGGTCCTCGAGCAGTTGGCCGTTCCCCTGAGCGCCTCGCCACGCGTCACCATGAACCCCGACCTGCTCTTCCTGCGGGGCGCGGAGGTCGTTTTCGTTGCGGACGTCAAGTACAAGCTGACCGGGGGAGGTCTAGCGCGTACCAGCGACTTTTACCAGCTGCTGGCCTACACCACGGCCCTGCGACTACCGCGCGGAATGCTCATCTACTGCCGTGCCGACCTCGCTCCGGACCGGGTCATCACAGTGGTCGGGGGTAACCAGCGCCTGCACACCCATCCCGTGGATCTGAGTGGGTCGCCTGAAATGGTCGCCGAGGCGCTTGACGTGGTTGCGGATTCGATCAGGAAGCTGGCCTGACGGCGTACACGGAACTCGAGATGACCGTGGACCGTCTATTGCGCGGCGAGGTCGCACAGGTGTTGCCGACGGTTAATACTCCAGCCGCACCTGCTAGAGATGGGGTCTTCGCTGGTAGTGGGCTGTTTTAGCACAGTACTGGTGTCGTCGTCGCCATCGTGACCGTCGATGGACGTGGTCGAAGGGTCGGGTGGTGGTGATCAGGTGTGCCAGGAGACGTCGGACCTCGCCGAGGGTGAGAGGAATGAGGCCGTTCTGGTCGGGTTCGGTGCCCCCTTTTTGGCGTGGGCGGCGGTGACGGCGAGGTAGGCGTGGGCGCACAGAACGAGTGTTATATGGCGGTACCAGGCGTCGTAGCGACGCACCTGATAATGGTCCAGGCCGACCTCGATCTTGGCGGTCTGGAAGCATTCCTCGATCGCCCATCGGGTCCCGGCGATCCGGATGAGGGTCTCGTCGCTGGTGTCGGCAGGGCCGAAGCACAGGTAGTAGGCCAGGTCCGTGGGGGTTGGCAATGCTGCGGCGGATCAGCAGCCAGTGGCCGTGCCCGTCGGCGGTGCCGGGTAGGGAAGCAACTGTCCAGTCATAGAATCGCGGTCCTTTGGCCCCCGCACCGCAGCTGCGACGCTTCCATGCCAGGGCCGGCGCGTTGGCGGCGAGGACGTCAGGGCGGGAGTTGCCCACCGTGGTCGGGACCCGCTGGTTGCGGGGCACGGCCAGGACGTAATCGATGCGCTGCTGCTGCAGCCATGTCCGGAACTTCGAGTCCTGCCCGTATGCCTCGTCCGCGGTGACCCACCTTGCCGGCAGTCCGGCGGTGATGGCGCGTTCGAGCATCCGCAGGCCCAGTGCGGGTTTCGTGGCGAACCCGACGCTGGCCGCGATGCCGGCTTCCTCATGGCGGGCGAGGTTGTCGCACCAGCCGCGGGGCAGATACAGCTCCCGGTCGATCAGCTTGCGCCCGTGTGGGCTGGCGTAGGCCAGGAATACCCCGAGTTGGCAGTTTCTCCGTCCGCCCGGCCGTGCCCGAGTACTGACGCTGCACCCCGGCGGATTTGATCCCCTTCTTCAGGAAGCCTGTTTCGTCGACGATCAGCACCCCGTCGTCATGGCCGAGGTGCTCGGACACGTAGGCGAACAGGTCGTCGCGAACAGCGTCCGGGTCCCACGCTGACTTGTCGAGCAGCCGTTGCATACGGTCCGGCGTGGTGTCGCCGGCGGCCTCGGCCAGGGTCCAGCCGTTCTTGCTCGCCAGCGGCGACAGCAACCCAACCAGGTAACTCAGGGCCTGCCGACGCGGCTCCGCCCGCCCGAAACGGTGCGCGAATCGCGCCAGCAGATCATCCAAACCTGCCCGCCAGCCCACGATCTCATCGATCAACACAAGCACGGGAGCCTGCCCGGCCCTGCGACTGACCACAACAGACAGATGGTGCGACCACACGACCTACCACCGAATAACATCGACACTCGCAGCTACGCGTCAGGCTCACCTATGGCGTCGATCATGCCGGTGAGCTGCTAAAACTCCAGATCAGGCAACTACGGCTGGAGTATTAGGCGTCCTGGAAGGTGATGGCGGCGAGACGACATCGATGAGGGGCACATCCGTAGAACGATGGATGTCGGCTGTGGTTGCGCAATCCTGCGAATCGGGTTCACGTACCCGACTCGCTCACGATCGCACCGGTCGAGGCAGCCGACGCACGTAGGTGTGCAAAGAAGCAACCCGGAGACGGCTCGGCTCGGGCCGGGATTGTCGGCGTCTGCGAGACGACCTCTCAATCTGCCGCGCGGCGAGCTCGCGCATCACCGCCTCGGGAGGGACGGGTTGGCAGCCGCCGCCACGCCGATGTCGGCGTCAGTGAGCAGTCGGATGATCCTCTCCACCGGCAGCGCGGAGTTGCTCGCGGCGGTCCGGCGTGCCTGCTGGTCAGCCAGGCAGGCGAACAGTGCCTTCGCTGGCGCGCGTTCGGATGTGCGGCGATGCGGCGGGGCGCCTTCTGCGCCGGCGGTTTCTGCTTTGCAAGCTGTAGCAGCAGGTCTGTGGGCAGGACGGGTTGACGGCGACTCTTGCGGCGACCTGCGGAACCGGGCGCCTGGTGGACGGCACGAGGGGAGGGGCGGTCGCAGGCATTGGCCTGGTCGGGCAAGCGTACGGCAGATGGCTGTAAACTGTGTCAACCAGATGCTTCGCTGCAGTCATGTCTATTGATGTTGCTGCGAAGCGACGCTGAGCGACCGCTCGGTCGTCCAGCTGACTCGGGAGTGCAGATGCCAGAAGAGACCGACACCCCGGTCGTTCTCGCAGAGATCGCGCGGATCGCCAGCGTTGGACGCGCCGCCGTGAGCAACTGGCGACGACGGCATGCGACGTTTCCTCGCGCTATCGGCGGCACAGACGCAAATCCTCAATTTTCGTTGATCGAGGTTGAGTCGTGGCTGCTGGCGAACGGCAAGCTCAAGCACATAGGCCACCTCGAGCGACTTTGGCCGCGCTTCGAAGTGCTTGGCGACCGGGCGTTGAGTGGCAGGGCGATCGCGGAGTTCGGCCTCAAACTCCTGCCGCGGGAAATCGAGCCGACATTGGCGCCGTCGCAAGATTTGCCCAGTGCCGCAGTCACGCTAGTGGACCAAGCCGTGGAGATCGCATGTGAGGAGGGGGCCAGAAAGACCTTCGATTTTCTGCTCGGTCGATGGCTCGAAACCTATGTCCGCCAGATGAGCGTGACTTCACCGCAGCTTGCCGAGCTGATGGTGACGGCCGCGATGGCGTCGGTGCCGGTCGGACTGGAAGCCTACGGCACGGTGCTGGACCCGGCGTGCGGGAGCGGCGAACTGCTGCTTGCCGCTGCCAGGCGCGGGTGGCGCACACTATTGGGTACTGACATCGATCCCACGTCCGTCGCGATGACGTCAGCGCGGCTGGGCCTCGAGATCAGCAAACGGCATGCCATGTCAGAGAGCGACGATCGCGTCCCCCGAACGGCGGCTGGCGGTCAGCTGCCTGTGGTTGCTGTCCGTCCGGGAGATTCGCTTCGAACCGACACGCCCAGCCAAATCAAGGCCAACTTGATCATTTCCGCTCCGCCATACAACGAGCGAGACTGGGGCCATGAAGAACTGGCCACCGATCCGCGGTGGAAGTACGGTGTCCCGCCTCGGACCGAGTCGGAACTTGCCTGGGTCGAACACGTACTGAGCCGGCTGGCGCCGGACGGTGTGGCAGTACTTCTGCTGCCGCCTGCGGTAGCGTCTCGGCGGGCGGGGCGCCGAATCCGGAGTGCGCTATTGCGCGCCGGAACGGTCCGGGCGGTGATCGCACTACCGCCGGGTATCGCCCCGCCATACAGCGTGGCACTTCACCTGTGGATTCTGCAGGCACCCCCAGAAGAGGCGCAGGACAACGCTGTTCAGGAGATCCTCCTGTGCGACACCTCCGCTTTCATTGCGTCGCCAGGCGGCAAGCCGCAGGACTTCGACTGGCCACGCCTCCAAGGTCATATCGGTCAGATGCTCGATGAACTTCGAAGTCGCGGCGGGAGGAGCCGTGGGCCAGGTACGACCAAGCCGCTGCCTAGCGGGTGTGGGATCATCTCAGTGATGACGCTGCTGGACGAGCAGGTCGACCTCACGCCAGGGCGTCATGTTCCCTTAAGCGCCGGCGAGCAGGTCGACCTAGGCGAAGCGTGGAACGATTTCAAGAAGATCCTAGTCGAATTGGATGCGCACTCGGGGCGCCTGTCCTCGCTTCAGTTCTCGGCCGAACCTCACCGCACGGTCGGCATGACAAGCGTCAGCGATCTGGATCGTGCTGAGGCCCTCAAACTCCGAACGGGCCAACCCGTCGAAGCAGACGTTGACTCTGAGGATGGCTTTCCTGGGGCGGTCCCCGTGCTGCACGTGAGGGATTTGTTGTTGACCGGACGTCCAGGGGGATGGCTTGAACCGGAGGCTGCCCGCAAGGGGGTAGAGGCCGGCCTGCTAACCATGGCCGTGGCAGGCGACGTCATCGTGGCGGGTGTTGAGCGCGCATATCGCGCATGGGTGCACATGGGTGAGCCGCTGATCATAGGCCCTCAGCTGTACTCGATGCGGGTGAATTCGAAGCTGCTCGACTCGTGGTTTCTAGCAGGCTGTCTCCGAGCTCCAGCTAACGCGCGACAGGCGAGCACGCATGCCACATCCTCAGGCCGCATCGATGTACGCAAGCTACAGGTACTACAGCTGGCGCTCGCTGAGCAGAGCGCCTACGGCGACGCGTTCCAGGCAGTGGCCCGGCTGGAGGAGACGCTACTAGGCCTCCATCAGATCGGAACAGGCCTGGTCACCAGGATCAGTGATCAACTCTCCGCAGGGCGTGCTCACGTGTACTGAGGCGATCGCCCAGACCTTGATCGCGAAGCGGTGAGGTGACCGGTCGTGTGCTTCCGACGCTGGCCGCTGTTGAAAGATTGACGTCCGTCGGCGTTTTTGCGTGATTTGGGTCGATGGGTTCGGTAGGCCGGAGGTATGAGGTATCCGGCTGGTGGTGGCCTGAACGCGGCAGCCCGGGGTCCGGCGTGAGAAGGTCCGGATCGAGGCCGCGATGATGTTCGAGGAGTCCGTACTGACCGCGCAGATCGCTTCTGATCTGCGGGTTTCCGAGAAGTCGGTGCGTCTGTGGCGGCGGCAGTGGACCGCTGGCGGAACAGAGGCTCTGGCGTCGGCCGGGCCGGGCGGCTCGGCCTGCAAACTCTCCGCTGAGCAGCTGAAACAGCTGGCCGAGATACTCGATGAAGGTCCGATCTTGCACGGCTGGGACGATGCCCGCTGGACCCTCACGCGGGTGGCCGAGGTGATCGAGCGCCGTTTCGGCGTCTCCTACACGCTGCGCGGGGTGTCCTATCTGCTGCATCGCATCGGGTACAGCCAGCAGGTCCCCACTCGTCGCGCCATCGAACGCGATCCGGAAGCGATCGCCGGCTGGCATCGCGGGCGGTGGCCGTCGGTAGGAGGTTAGCGGCGGCGCAGGGCGCCTGGATCTGCTTCCAGGACGAGGCAGGCCAGGTCATGCGACCGCCGGTGGCCAAGACGTGGGCCCGGCGCGGTCACACGGCGGTGGTCGAGGTCTCCGGCAAGGGCTCCGGACGGGTCTCGATTGCCGGTCTGGTCTGCCTCAAGCCCGGACGGCGAGGCCAGCTGATGTGGTGAACCCGGCTGCACGTGGTCGCAAAGGCGAACGCGGCAGCTTCAGCGAGGACGACTACATCGCCTTCCTCGACCAGGCCCACCAGCGACTGCAGGCACCGATAGTGCTGATCTGGGACGACCTGAACACCCACGTCAGCCGCGCATGCACGCCCTGATCGCCGTCCGGCCGTGGCTGACCGTGATCCGGTTACCCGCCTACTCCCCGGACCTCAACCTCACCGAAGGCGTCTGGCGTTGGATGAAACGCGGCGTGACCAACACCGCCGCCCACGGCGTCGAGCACCTCGCTGAACTGGTCAACGTTGACTACGCGCTTGTCGGCTAAGGACCGATCTCCTCGCCGGCTTCCTCGCCAGCACCGGCATGACTCTCGAACCCGAACCACCGAGATAGTTCGGACCTTGGCCCTTCAACCTCTGTAGCTGGCTGAACGCCAGTCAACCAGGGCGTCGATGAACGTCTGGGCCTCGGTATGGCCTGCCTCTCGTAGACTCTGTGCGACCGCGATGGCTCGTTCAGCCAGATGGCTGGCGGGTGGCTCGGGTAGCGTGCGGACCAGTTCGGTCATCTCCCTTAGCAGGCCGATAGCGGGTTGCAGGTCCCCGAACGGAATGCGGCATTCGCTCAGTCCGAGGCGGCCTTCCCATACGTCGGGGTGGTCCTCGCCGAACTCGGCGACGGCGATGTCGATCGTGTCCTGATAGAGAGCGCCAGCACGGCCGAAGTCGCCAGCCAACCGCAAGGCATCCGACGCCTGCTGCCGTACGGTGGACACCACCTGTTCTCGTACTCCCCACTGGCGCTGTGCGGCTGCGAGCAGGTCGCAGAGTTCGGCGGAAGCCTCCTGTAGCTTGACCGGATCTGTGCCGAGCCGGGCCAGCGACGCCGCGACTTCTCGCTTACTGAGCCACTGGCGGCCTTCCGCCCGAGGGTGCGACGGCTGCTTCGCCGCGGGCATCGCCCTTTGCGAGGTGTCCGAGGTTCGTACGTTGCGGAAGTACGCTGTCGGATCCGGATTGATCCTCGGCGAAGGGGCGGGATCACCCGGCTTGGGAAGATATTTAGTGAATACTTCAAGTACCGCAAGAGCGCTCTCGGGCCGATCCTCCGGCCTCTTGCCGAGCATTCCCAGGGTGAGGTGCTCGATGTCTGCGGATATTCGGGAGTTGTATACGGTGGGAGGTGCTGGCGCCTCGTGTAGATGCTTCTTCGCCAGGCCGTCTCCCTCAAACGGTGGGCGGCCGGTGAGCATCTTATACACGATGCAGCCAAGCGCGTAGAGATCGGTGGCAGGGGTGACCTGCTCTTCCAGGATTTGTTCCGGGGCTTGATAGCCCCTACTGCCCACCGTGGAGCCTTGCCGGGTGTATTGGGTGGCCCCGGGGCTGAGTATCTTCGCGACACCAAAGTCGATCAACTTCACGGTACCGTCGGCGGCGATGAGGATGTTGTGTGGTTTGAGGTCGCGATGGACGACGGGCAGTGCGTGTACGGCGTCCAGGGCAGCGGCTACTTGTACGACGATCGACGCTATCGTGCTGATGCTGGGATTGTTCGTCTCTAGGAATTGATGCAGCGAACCGCCGTCAACGTATTCCATGACGAGATACGGATCGTCGCCGTGTTTGCCGATGTCGAACTGCCTAGGAATTCCGGGATGGCGCAGTTGCTTGAGGAGATTGGCCTCGCGCCGAAAGCGCCGGCGCGCCATGAGTAGGTCGGCGTGGCGAGCATCGTCGCCGGCGTAGGACGCGAGGAACTGGTCCGAACGCAGCATCTTCACCGCGACTAGGCGTGGTTCCCGCCGATCTGAGGCCTTCCAGACCTCGGCCATGCCGCCGCTGCCGAGGCGCTCGACCAGCTCGTACCGGTGGTTCAGCGCGTCGCCTGGTTTCATGACCGTCCTCTGATGTGGAGTGGAGTGCTGCACGCGCCGGATCGGCTCCGCGGGAGCGAAGTCCCGTACAGTGAACCACGCTCAGAGCGCTGTGTGAGTGTACTGAGTTTACAGATATCGCCGAGTGTGCTTGAGTGAGTGTCCTGACAGGTCGACTGGCATCGGTCAGCCTCTACGCCGCATCGAGGTTACTTTATGTCAACCTGGCATAGGCCGGACGGAACCGCTGGCGAGATCACCCTTATCCGCACCAACCTCACCGCGGCGCGGGAGGCTGACGAAGACTGCCCGCTTGGACGCAGCCTCGAGGCGCGGCCGTTGGTGACCGCAGACCCGGAGGCTCCTGAGCTGACCCTTCCGCTGGCCGACTTCGCGCTCGGTCCACTGATGGCGGCCTTGGACCGGATCGAGTTCCCCCGGTTCGGACTCAGCCAGACAGAAGTCCTGAGCCTGATGTGGCAGACGCGCGGGACATTCAGGAACCATCGTCGGGCTCCGGCTCACCCCGGTCTGCTGAAGTGGACCGAGCTGGCGATCTCGCACTACCTCACGGCTCGCCAGGCCGATCAGGCGGCGCGCTTGGCAGCAGGCGAGCCAACGACGCGGGCGGTGGACGTCAAGTGGGTCATCCAGCGGCAGCTGAGCCAGCCCGACGCGCGGGGCGCCAGGACGTACGAGCAGACGGCATGGGGCCGGCGCTACACATCCGCCGACGGTGAGGTGCGTGAACTGTGGCTGCTCTCGTTCGGCCGCGCCAAGACCGAGCGACCGGCTGGCGAGACCGCGGCGGCCGCGAAGGTGACAATGTTCGGCGGCTCTGCGGTAGGCGGCTGGAAGGCTCCACACAAAATGACTCCGGCGAGGCGGCCGCAAATCGGTGAGCCGAAACATCCCTCGAGAGCCCGGGTCATCGACGTCGGATGCGCCGACGGGTCGTTCAGCGTGCTGGCCGACTGGAATCGTAGGCAGGTAGATGACAACTTCGCTGCCGATGCCGCCCCGGTCTTGTCGCGGGTAGTCGGGGACATGCAGACCAAGCCCGGCTCGAGTTGCCTGGATTGCAAGGCGATAACAGGGTGCAGTGTTCTGCCGAGAACACCGGGGTTGCTGTCGCTGACGGCGGGCCACCCGAGCGGACGCCGCATGAACATGTCGGTGTCGGACCTGCGCTACTACGAGGACTGTCCTGCGAAGTACCACATCCTGCGCCAACTGAAACTCAAGTCGACACGGCCGGAGAGCAACGCGATCAGGAGGGGACGGGCCGTTGACGCGTGGCTCAACGAGCGTCACGCGGACCGCGACCGCACTGCCTGCCGCGCCCAATCCGGGCCGGACGTGAGCATGTGGCTGGCTGACCGGTTCTCGCTGCCGCCCATTGACGCGGACGCGGCCGCACGCATGGCGGCACACCATGGCTGGTTCTGCCCCCTGGACGGTCTCAGCACCTCCGAGAAGGTGCTAATCCAGCCACAGATCACGTGCTTCGATCACGAAATGAACCTCGTGTTCACGGCCACGCCGGACCTGGTGCACAGCCGCGACGGTGGCTGGATCTGGCGTGAGACCAAGACGTCGGCGAGCAAACTGTTCGAAGGAAAGCCGCTGCTGCGCCAATATCCGCAGCTTGCCTTAGCGGTGCTCATGCTCAACGCGGGCGCACTCGGCGGCATCGTCGCGCACTCTCGGGTGGAGCTGGAATTGCTCACCCCCGACGACGTGACCCTGGAAGAGATCGATCCGGCTCGCCCGGCTGTCGTCGACGAGGCACGCCAGGTCATCGACGACCTGGCGAAGCCGTGGATTCGCGACACTACCTATGAGCCCCAGCCCGGAGCAGCCTGCGCCAGCTGCGAAGCCCTCGACTGGTGCCAGCCAGGCCAAGATCACCTCGGCGCACTGACGACCTGAACGGGAAACGCTGATGCCCACCACCTTCAACCAACATGAGGACTGGAGCCTTTATCCTCATGTTCCACTGCTGCATACCATCGCCAGCGCAGTGATTCGCCTCGCCGATGTCACCGGACTGGCCGCGTTCACCATGCCCTACCCGGCCGAAGCCCAACGGGCGCTGGACCGGTTGATCCTGGCGTGCCTGCTCGCTGGGGTGCAGGAGACCCCTCGCAGTCTGCCTGACCTGCTCTTCTGGTGCCGGACCCGACCGCTGGAGGACTGGCCACTTGACCTGCCCCCCGACGCGTTCGGCCCCGACGACTACCTCATCGACCCCGACGCGTTCGTGCCCACCCAGTTGTGTCACGAGTGGTGGGTGCAGAGCCGCGACAGTGCCGCCACCAAGTTCGACCGCGATGTCGTCCGAGCGGCCATGCGGCTGTGCTCGCAGGCGTCGTCACCGGAGTCCTATACGGCGTTCCGCAGACTCCTGGTCGCCAAGCCGGTACTCAACAGCGATGAACGATTCCAGGTCGCGACCGATCTGCTCCTCGAGCCAGTCGCCGAACTGATCGGTCACTGCTACACCTCGGCACCTGTGGCCTACCGCAGGGACGGGGCATACCGGACTTGTGGGCGCTGCCTCACCCTGCTCACCCCGCTTTCCGGCGGACGCTGGTGGTGCGAGCGAGACGCCTGCCGCCGTACCGGAACCGCGCCTACGGGCCGAATCCTGGTCGAAGCCGAGGCCGGCGAGGTGCTCCAGCTGGTTCGTCCGTTACGGCAGTTCGTAACCGGGCCCGGCCGTGCCGAGGTCGACCTCGAAAACCGGCTCGGGCAGCTACGGCATCGCGGCTCGTCGGTGGACATCGGGATGTGGCCGGGATTCGACGCCTACGACCTGCGAGTGACCTTCCCGGACGGGCATGTGTGGGCCATCGACGTCAAGGACTGGAAACACCCAGGGCTGCTCGGACGGGCGGCCAGAGCCGTGCGACCCGATCCACCCTACGACGAAGCGTGCTGGGTCGTCCCTCAAGCCCAGGCCGATGCCCACCGCGGCTACGTGGCCATGTTCTACCGCAACCGCGCACCCGAAGCCGCCGGACTGGCGCTGCTTACCGACCGTGACCTGATCGCCCGAGTACACGCGAGGCTGCGCGGCGAGACAGGCGTACATCTGGCAGCACCTGACCCGGACAACGGAGCCTACGATGCGCAGTAGCAGCAGGTGGTACCAACCCATAGCCAAAGAGCTGGGACGGGTATGGCCCGAGGAGTCGACAGCGCTCAAGCCGGCGGTCTTGTGCCAGGTCGAGTTGGGCCTGCGGCTGCTGGAGCGCCTCCAGGTCGACGCCGACCCGGCGTCGGGCGTCGCCGGCGCGGACGGTATCTACACCCTCTTAGGCGGATACCCGTTCGCCACAGCCACCGGCCTGGCATCCAATCCTCAACAGCTCGCCATGATCGTGAACGCACGTCATCTGCTGTGGAGGCTGCGTCGCCGCCGGACCTGGCTGCAGCGCCTGGCGGCATACCGTGCCCTGCCCGAAAGGCTACGCGCCTACCGCGTCTCGCCCGACCTGAAGACGGCCTACCCGGGCGCCGCCACCATCGTCGTAGACCGCCTGACGCGGTACGACGAGGCGCTGTCGAAGCTTCCCGACTTCGATCGACACGCGTTGCCTCTAGCCCCGGCAGGCCCGAACCTCTTCCGCGATCGCAGACGTCCGACCTCGGTCAACATTCCCGAGCAGCTGCGCTTCCCGGTCATGCCCGGTCACGACCTGTCCGTGATACCCCGCGCCGCCGGCCGGCCTCTGGACATCTCACGCGACGAGCTTCACGCCACCGCCCAGTGGATGGAGAACACCGAACGCGAGCTCGGGCTCCCGTCCGGCCACTGGGTCAAGCGACTTGAGGACGTCCATCTGGAGACTCTCAACGCAGACGGCAAGTCCTTCCAGCGTTCGAATATCCTTCGCCTAGACCGCATGCTGCACCTCGTCGGCATGGTCGGTGCCGGCAAGAGCACCCTAATGATCATGGTCGCGGTCTGGGCCGCGAGAAAGGGTCTCCGCACGACCCTGGTCGTCGGAGACGTCGCCGAACAGCTCACCCTCACCACCCTGTTCCGCAACTTCGGGCTGAGCGCCGCACCGGTCCTGGGTGGGACAACCAGAGAGCGGCACACCGGCCGGCTTCACCGCCGGCTCGCCGCCCGCGGCTCGAATTCCCTGCTTGCTCATGATCACCCGGGGTTCGATGACCTGAGCACCGCATGTGTCATCGACGCGCTGCGCGGCCTGGAGGCCGCCGAGCCACTGCGCTACGCCGACGCGCCCTGCGTCAGCCTCCGGCCAGTCGCCCCGCCGAAGTCACCGGACGGCAAGTCTGAACTGCCAGAAACCTATCCCGTGACCGACTATCTCACCAGCGCGCCCGCGCGAGACGACACCGACGAAGAGCGCATCCCGGCCCACGGATGCCCGATCTGGAACCAATGCGCCCGCCACAGCATCGACCGGGACATGGTCGACGCCTTGATCTGGGTCGCCAACCCCGCGAGCCTCCTGCAAAGCGGCGTGCCCTACCACCTCAACGAAGAACGGCTGCGCCGGCTGGAGCTGGCATGCCTACGCAGCGACATCGTCTTCGTCGACGAGGCCGATCGCGTTCAGATGCAGCTCGACGCTGCCTTCGCCCCGTCGGCGACACTGGTCACCCGCGGTCCGGAGTCCTGGCTCGACAAACTACACACCCACAAGATTAACGAACTCGCTCGCCAGGGCCGCCTGCCGCTGTCGGACGAGGACGTCGAACGCTGGGCGAAAGCCCTCGACGTTGTCAGCTCCGCGACCAACCGCATCTACGCGATGCTCATCAACGACGAGTCACTACGCAACTGGGCCGACACCGACTACTTCAGTGCTTGGACATTGCAAGAAAAGCTCATGGCCGAGTGGTTCCCCGAGCAGCACACCGACCCGTCCGCACCCGGGGACGACAAGACCGACAACGACGTCTACGAAACAGCCGACCCACTGGACCCCGACGAGAACCCCGCTGATCTGCCCACACCCGACACCGAGCCGTGGGCCGGGCGGCGCCGCGAGGTCATCGCCATCTTCGACGCCTTCCGCGACGATCCGCTCGGCGACCACGGACCCCGCGAACCTGGTACCCAGACCCTCATCGCCGGCGCACATGACCTCATGCACACCCTCGACGCGAGCGCCAGCCGCAAGCGCGTCCGTACCATGCTCGACCTTCTCCTCACCGGCGCTCCGATCCTCGACGACTCGCTCACCCAACCCGGTCCCAAGCCGGGCGAGGCAGACCCCGACCCGGTCGATATCTGGGGAACCGAGCCCTGGTTCGAACGCACCGCGCTGCGGCTGGAGTTCACACTCCTGCTAGCAACGCTGCATCACCGCCTCAACCGGGTCACATTCCTATGGCCGCAGGTCGAAGCCGCGCTACACCTCGACTCCACCGACAACGAACTTGCCCGCCGGCCACCGCTGGACTACGCACCCGTCGTGCCCGAAGCCCCCATGGGAAACGTGCTGGGCTTCCAGTACCTGACCGACGATCCTGAACCGGGCAAAGACGACCGGCGTAGCGGCATCCTGCGGTTCTTCCGCTGCGCAGGCGTCGGCCGAGAACTACTGCTGAATCTGTCCGCCCTCGGGTCCGATCCCGGCAACGGCAGATCCGGCCCACACGTGGTCCTCATGTCCGGCACTAGCTGGGCCGGCACATCGACCCGCGCGCACATCCTCGTCCCGGTGAAAGCCATCCTGAAACCTCACGACGACGCCCTGGACGCTATCCGCCAGACGAGTTTCCGGACCCACTTCCTCTACGACGGCGACAGGGCCTTGACATTGTCGGGGGCGTCCACCGAGACACGTCCGGCGGTCTTACGCCAAATGATCACCCGGTTGGGAAAGTCGACCGCTACCCAATCGAGCCCGCTGGACGACGAACTTCGCCAGATCGGCGATGACAACCGTCGGCGAGCTCTTCTCCTGGTCGGCAGCTACCGCGAAGCGACCATCGCAGCCGACCTGCTCGACGACATCCCACGATGGAATCGTCGGGTCCGGGTCTTGGCCGCCGACGATGCAGAACTAGAAGCAACGCCGTTCAGTTAAGTGGTTGGTGTGGTCGTCAAGGGTCGGGGATGACGATGTCGATACTGGTGGTGGCTTGGTAGCTGCGCCGGTCGAT
>NZ_JBEZGJ010000011.1:0-80992 GCF_040649965.1 Micromonospora sp. NPDC048843 | reverse complement strand
CGCGCTGCTCGCGCCTGCTCGCGCCTGCTCGCGCCCCGCGCCTGGCCGCTTGTGCCTGCCTGCCGGCGCCGCCCGCGCCGCCCGATCTTGGTCCGGGGCGTGATCAATGGCGAGGTTAGTGAGGTAGATCCGCGCAACTTCCCGGATGTTGCCGTCTCCCGCGCGCCCGAGGCGCCAACTTCCGGGAAGTTGCTCGGATCTTGGCGCGCTCGGCGCTCGGCGCTCGGGGTGCCGGGCGCGGGGTGCGGCGCTCGGGGTGCCGGGCGCGGGGTGCGGCGCTCGGAGTGCGGGGTCCGGGGTCCGGGGTGCAGGGCGCGGGGTGCGGCGCCCGGGGTGCGGGGTGCGGCGCCCGGGGTGCAGGGTGCAGGGTGCGGAGGGGGTGTTCGAGGTCAGGCGGCGGCGGGCGTGGGCGTGGGGGATGCCGGGGTGGTCGTCGCGAGGCCGTCCTGCTCCGTGGTGAGCAACCGGCGCAGGGAGAGCGCGACCAGCGAGGCGACCAGGCAGCCGCCGACCACCGTCGCCACCCAGACCATGCCGTTGGCGGCGCCGATGAGCGGGCCGGCGGTCACTGGGCCGATCACACCGCTGATTCCGAAGATCATCGAGCTCATCGCGTTGTACCGGCCGCGCAGCTCGTCGGTGGCCAGCGCGTTGGTCAGTGCGGGCATCACCGGGGACAGCATCGTCTCGCCGAAGCCGAAGATCGCCGAGCAGAGCACCACGCACAGGGCGGCGAGCACGGCGTTCTCGGCACTGACCAGGCCGGCCGCGCCGAGGACCAGCCAGGCAGCGGCGAACACCGCTCCCACCACTGCCAACGCCCGGGTGCGGCTGCGCCCCTCGATCCGGCGAATGACCAGCAGTTGCGCCAGCACGATCATCACGGTGTTGGCCGCGAGTGCCCAGGCCACTACCCGGGGGTTCACCTCGGCCACCCGCACCGCGTACGCGGCGAAGCCCACCTCCACCTGCGCGTAGCCGCAGGTGGTGAGGATCAGCCCGAAGATCACCAGTCGCCGGAACGGGCGGTCGCGGAGCACAGTCAGGTAGCCGCCGGGCGACGGCTCGTCGACGCCTCGACGTTTGCCGAGTCGGTGGCCCACGCCGGGCAGGGTGAGCAGGATCAGCGCCGGCATCAGGTAGGTCACCGCGTCCAGCAGGTAGATCGCCTGGAAGGTGCCGGGTCGGGCGGTGTCGACGATCGCGCCGGAGGTCATGCCACCGATGCCGATGCCGAGGTTGAGCAGGGCGAAGTTCAACCCGAAGACGCGTTGCCGCTCATCGTCGTCGGTCAGCGACGCGAGGATGGTGTTCTGCCCGGACCAGATCGCCGAGCTGCCGATGGCGATGACCGTCATCACCAGCAGGGCCGAGCCGGTCGAGTGGACCAGCGCCAACGACCCGGTGCCGATCGCCTCGATCAGCAGGCAGGGCACCACCACCCGGCGGGCGCCGATCCGGTCGATCAGCGTCCCGCCCAGCGGCGAGAGGGCCAGGGTGACCACGCCGTACCAGCCGATGACGAGCCCGGCGCGGGTGTCGGTGAGCCCGCGTACGTCGGTCAGGTAGATGAAGAGGAACGGCAGGGTCAGACCCCGCCCGATCGCCGACAGCAGTGTGCCGAGGAGGATCCGGCGAGCTTCCGAACGGCGGGGCAGGGCACGACGCAGCATGCCGGCATTCTGTTCGGTGGGTCTGACGCCGCGCGAACCGTTTTGGCCACGCCTCGCGGTAATCGGGGCCGACGGGTGACCAATCCCATGATGATCCACTCGCCGTGGTCGCGGTCGGTCGGTGTCCTCCGGGTCTGCGATGCTGGCGCGATGACCGGCACCTGGCGACATCTGCCCGCTACCGCCCGCGCCATCGCGTTGACCGCAACGACGGCCGTCGCCGCCGCCCAGGCACGCGACGGTCAGGCGTACGACGAGGCGGTCGGCGGTCTCGCCGCGGACGAGCGTTCCGGCCTGGTGCTCGGCGCGGTGGTCCGGTTGCTGCTGGAGGAGAGCCATCCGGACGGGTTGACCGGCGACGACATCCGCCAGGTGTTGACCCGCTGCGTGCAGGAGTCGACGCGGTGGCGAACGGATGTCGACCCGCACGTGGTGCTCGTCCTGCTGGCCGGAGCGCTGGGCGTATACGACCCCGAGGGCGACGAGTCAGCGCCGGACGCGTCGGCCCTGGCTCGACACGCTCCGCTGCTGGTGGCCGACCTGTTGGCGGCGACCGGCGCGCCGTTGGACGGCTACCTGGCGGCCGCGTTCGCCGAGATCGAGCGCACCGAACGACAGGACTGACGAACGGGGGCGGCCACATCGATGTGTGGCCGCCCCCGCATCCGGGTGGGTCAGGAGGCGGAGGCCGCCACCTCGAAGGAGTACCAGTTGGGGTAGTCGCTGATCGTGCCGTCGCCGCGTACGGCGTAGACGGTCAGGTCCACGTACCCGATGGCGGTCGGCGTCCAGGTGATCGTGGCCCGGCCGTTCGCGTCGGCCGGCACCTCGGTCGGCTCGGCACCGTTGAAGCTGTACTGGTAGGCAGTGGTGTCCGTCCAGCCCGGCGGTGGGGAGAAGGTGAAGGTGCCCTCGATCCCCACTCCGCCGACAGCCGAACCGTCCGGCGAGGAGTAGACGTCGGACTTCACCCCGGGGCCGGGGTAGAAGGACGTGGACCAGTTGCCCTCCGGGGAGACGAACCCGTTGTCACTGCGGCTGCGCACCTTGAGGTGGTGTCCGTTCGGGTTCGTGGCGACGAAGCTGAAGAAGGCCGTGCCGTCCTCCTGGGCGTCCCACGTCTCCGGCGTTCCCCCGTCCAGGGTGATCTGGTAGTCGCGGACGCCTGCGACACCTGGGGCCGGGACGAACTTCAGCAGCACTTCCTGCCCCCACTCGGGCGTACCGTTCTCCACCCTCACCTCGGGCTCGACCCGCGGCACCAGAGTGCTGTACTCGACGGTCTCGGAGACGTTGCCCGCGAGGTCGATCGTGCGGACGCTCAACCGCTGCGACCCGGAGCCGATCAGATCGATCGTCACGGTCGCCGTACCGCCGGGGGTGTTCGCCCGCACCGATCCTGACTGGGCCAACGGGTGGGTGCACTCCAACTGGCCGTACTCGCCAGTGGCCGAGCAGCCGTGGCCGCCCAGGCTGCGCCACGAGTATTCGAAACCGGCAACGTCCTTGTCGCCGTTCCCGGAGAAGGTGAAGACCGGCGACACGCCGGTCGGCACCGCATCGCCCGTGCTGTCCTGCGGGTAGTTGGCCGAGGTGATGGTGGGCTCGCCGGGAGCGCTGCGGTCGTGGGTGAAGAAGCACTTCTTCGACCAGGGCGAGTAGTCCGCACCGTCGGTCACCCGGGCCTGCCAGACGTAGGTCTTGCCGTCGGCGAGTGTGCCCTCGGGCAGGTTGACCCGGTTGGCTCGGCCGGTGAGGCCGTGCTCACCGGTGAACACCTGGCGAGCGTCCGGGTTGGCCTTCGGCCAGATGGCGACCTCGGTCTTGACAGCGCGCTCGTCGTACTCGTCGGCGTCGCTGCCGACCGCCTCCAGGATGCCGGCGAACCCGCCGATGCGCGGATACGGCGTCAGTTGGGTGCAGGGCAGACCACCGTTGTACAGGTGGGCGTTGTCGATCTGCGGCACCGAGTTGAACTCGACGTTCAGGTCGACGCTGCGGTACGGGTGCAGCCGCCGGCTGTAGGACGCGTCGCTCTCGTACTGCTCCGGCACCCGGATTTCGAAGGTGATGTGACGCTGCCGGTGTGCCACCGCATCCTGCACCGCCGCGCCCACGTCGAACGTGATGGTGGCTCCGGGGCAGAACTGCACCGGAGTGAGGACCTCGCCGAGCTTGGCGAGCGGTTCGGGTGCCCGGTTCCAGGTCGGCGTCGTGGTGACCGGCTTCGTACGCCAGATCTCGACGGCACGCTTGCTGCAGTCGGCGACGGTGCGTTCCTCGACGAACACCTTGCCGCCGTAGATCTTCTTGCCTTCGTAGGCGGCGAGGTCGAAGGTGGCGTACACCCGCGAGGTGTGGCTCTTGCCCTTGTCGTCCTGCCAGGTCAGGCGGGAACGGTGACCCGCCGCGCCACGACCTCCAGGTATTCCGCTGGAATCCGCACCGTGCCGTCGCTGGCCCGGTTGTGTGTACGGGCCAGCTCCACCAGGTCGGAGTGCAGCTCAGGTCGGCGCTCCTCGGGCAGTGTCTCGAACGCCTTCAACGTCGGCCCGTAGTTGGCCCGGAAGAAGTCGGCGAACTCTTCAGGGGTGCCGAAGCGGAAGACGAACTCCCGGAGTACCGCCCGCAGTTCACCCACGGCCACGCCGAGCAGTTCGCGGACCCGACCCTCGTCGCCCCACTCGACCGGCGGGCGCAGCCCCGCCGGTGGCGGCACATGCCGCCCCACAGTGCGGAACAGGTCGCCGATGAAGCCCTGCGGCGTCCACGACGCCAGCGCCACGGTGCCGCCGGGCCGGCAGACCCGGACCAGCTCGGCCGCCGCCCGCTCCTGGTCCGGCGCGAACATCACCCCGACGACGGAGAGGACCGCGTCGAAGGACCCGTCGGCGTACGCCAGGCGCTCCGCGTCGCCGGTCACGAACGCGACCGGAAGCCGTTCCGCGGCGGCGCGGGCCTGGCCGCGTTCCAACAGTTCGGGTACGTAGTCGACGCCGGTCACGACGCAGCCGCAGCGGGCGGCGGCGATGGCGGCGTTGCCGGACCCGGTCGCCACGTCGAGCACGCGGGCGCCGGCCGACAGGTCGGCGGCGGTCACCAGAAGCTCGGAGATCGGGTGGATGAGCGCGGCGACCGCGCCGTAGTCACCGCTGGCCCACGTAACCTGCTGGCGTGCCTTCACGGCGGTGAGATCGGGTGCGATGGTCATCGGTGGTCCCCCTCGGACGGTGTGGTGTGCCACTGACGCTAGGGGCGGCAGGCCCTCGGGGGATCGGTAGAAACACCTATATTCGCAGCTGAAGGCCGGCCAACGGGGTGTCATACGTGCCGGCGGTCGTCCCGGACGCGATCACTCCTGGTTCCAGGTGTTGGTAGCCGGTGTCCCCTGGGCGCCCTGCTTGGACACCTGGCCGCTGGCAATCGTCCCGCCGGCCGCGTCGAGCGCCTCCACGACGAGGCCCGCGCTGGGGCGGGGCACCTGCATGCCCGTCCCGGAGCCAGTGACGGCGCTCCGCGCCACCTCCTGCCCGTCGCGCAGGACACGCACGGTGGTGGCGGCGGCCGGCGTCACCACGAGCAGGGTCTGCTGACCCTCGCCACCGCCGTCGTCATCGTCGATGGACACGGCCAGCACGCCGGCGGGATCGGTCGGGTCGGTCGTCGCGGTGAAGGAGGTGCCGGTGCTGAGCACGCCGTCGGACCGTGGCTGATCAGGGGCGATCGACACCTCGCCGACCCAGTCGCCGCCCACAGTGGGAGCGGCCAGGACCGTCACCTGGCCGTCCTCCACCGACGGCTCTCCAGCGGCCGGCGACGTGTCGGCCTGGCCGGTAGACAGGCCAGCAATGTGGCCGCCCCACACCACGCTCGGAAGGGCGGTCAGGCGGTAACCTCCCGACTGGGCCCACTGGTACATCAACTCCCGGGCACTTTGCTGCTGGACACTGCCTCTCACGCGGGACATCGCCGTCGCGAACTGAGCGTCGGTGATCGGCTTGGAGGCCAACGAACCCGGCCCGGGCATTATCTGACGGGTCACCGCGCCGCAGTCGACCCGCCACCACTCGGGCCGGTGGGTCTTCGCGGTACGGACCAGATAGGACCCGGTCGGCTCCGGGGCCCACCGGAAGGTGTTTCCGTCGGGCAGCGGTGAGCTGAGGAAGACACATCCGGCCGGGGCGAGGGCCACGTGTGCCGCCTCCGCGTCGTCCACGGCCAGGCTCTCGTAGGGTTCCAGAGCGTCGCTGACCGACCTGGTGGCGGCGGTGCTGGCCAGTTCCTGGGCGCTGGCACCCTTGTCGGCGACCAGCCACACCGCGGCGCTGGGCCAGCCGGTGACCGGATCGGGCTGGTTGCGGACGAAGGCGGCGAGCGCGACCCGGTGGTCGTCCACGTCGTCGGCGAAGAGGATCCTGACCCCGCTCACCGGCACCGTCAGGCGGGAGAACTCTCCCCGGCGTTGGGCGGCCAACAACTCTTCGGAGAGCTGAGCCACGAAGCTGCTGTCCCCGGCGACGGCACCGCGCGGCGGCGACTGGAGGAGTCGGTCCGACCACATCAGCACTGGTGCGTTGGACTCGGTCGGGTCGGCCGGTAGCGGCTGGGTGGTCCGGCCCGGGCTGACGATGGCGAAAGCGGTGCTTCCCACGGAGACCACGAGGGCCAGAACCAGCCCGCCGAGGCGTCGCTGCCGGCTCCGTCGGTATCGCGCCCTCGCTCGGCCGTACGGGTCCGGCTGCGGGGTCAGCGTCCTGCTCAGCTCGGCCAGGGCCTGGCTCAGCTCATCGTCGACAGTCATGGCGTTACCCCCGTCATCTTCGTCGTCCCGGTCGGTGCTGGATCAGCTGACGCTGATGTCGGAGTCGGGCACTGTGCCGACGGGGGTGCGTCCGGTGCCAGCGCCAGGCGCAGGCGAGCCAGGCCCCGTGATGCGCGACTCTTTACCGACCCGACGGAGCAGCCGAGAGCGGCAGCAACCTCCGCCTCCGGCAGATCGACCACGTACCGAAGCACGATCACCGCACGGGTACGAGGTGTCAGCGTCCGCATCGCCTCGTAGAGAGCGCGGCGTTCGGTAACCGTCTCGGTCATGTCCCGGGTGGGCCGCTCGGGGAAGAACGCCGTCACCACCTCGTGCATCCGGTGACGGCGCCAGACGCTGATGTGCTGATTGATCATGACGCGCCGCAGGTAGGCCATCGGGTCGTTGACCCGCCGCCACCGACGCATCACCTTCACCAGCGCGGCCTGCACCAGGTCCTCAGCATCCTGGGTCGAGCCGGTGAGGTGGTACGCCACGCGCAGGAGATCCATGTAGCGCGTCTCGACGAACTCTCGAAAATGCTCGTCGTCAGCTGCCATAAGCCCCCGCCTCGATTGGTTACCTCTCACGACTCCGTCGAGGGTCGAAAGGTTGAAGGCCGGCGGCAGACGGCGAAACTGGCCGAGGGTCATCGAGGGTCGTCAGGGATGCGGTCGCAGTTGGGGACCTGGAGCCGCTGCGGACCGTAGATATGCCGGAGGGCACATCCATGAATCGGATGTGCCCTCTTGCCTCTGGTCGGGGTGGCCGGATTCGAACCGACGACCTCTTCGTCCCGAACGAAGCGCGCTACCAAGCTGCGCCACACCCCGAGGCGTGCCGACAAATAGTAGCCCACCCGCCCCGATGGTCAAACTCGGTACCCCCGCCGCCCCGACCCCGCTCGCGGTGGTCAAGATCCGCACAACGTCCGGGATGTTGCCGCCTCACGACGCGCCGAGGCAGCAACATCCCTGATGGTGCGCGAATCTTGAATCGGGCGGGGCGGGGCGGCGCAGCGGAGGCAGCGCAGCGGAGGCAGCGCAGCGGGACGGTCAGCGGGGGATGAGGGTCAGGATGCTGGCTTCCGGGGGGCATGCGAAGCGGATCGGGGCGGTCGGGTGGGTGCCGAGGCCTGCGGAGACGTGCAGCCAGGAGTCCGAGCCCGGCCACCGGTGCAGACCGCGCGCCATCGAGCGGGGCAGGCCGCAGTTGGTCACCAGCGCCCCGAAGCCCGGTACGCAGACCTGACCACCGTGGGTGTGCCCGGCCAGCAGCAGCCCGAAGCCGTCCGCCGCCATCTGGTCGAGCACCCGTGGCTCGGGTGAGTGCGTCAGCGCGATGGAGAGGTCCGCCGAGGATGACACCGCGCCGGCCACGGAGGGGTAGTCGTCCCGGTCGATGTGCGGGTCGTCGACGCCGACCAGGTCGAGCTGTCGACCGCCAGCCTTCAGCGTGGTCCGGGCGTTGTTGAGGTCCGCCCAGCCGGCACCGGTGAAGACCTGACGCAACTCCTCGTAGGGCAGCTCGACGCCCTCGGTGTACTCCCGGTCGGGCAGGAAGTAGGTGAAGGGGTTCTTCAGCACCGGGCCGGTGTAGTCGTTGGAGCCGAACACGAACGCGCCCGGGTAGTCCAGCAGTGGTTGCAGGGCCCGCAGCACCCCGGGCACCGCGCCAGGGTGTGCCATGTTGTCGCCGGTCACCACCACCAGGTCGGGATCGAGGGCGGCCAGCGATGCCACCCAGCGCTGCTTGCGGGCCTGGTCGGGCATCATGTGCAGGTCCGACAGGTGCAGCACGCGCAGCGGCTCCGCGTCGGCTGGGAGCACCGGCACGTCGTACCGCCGCAGGGTGAACATGTTGCGCTCGACGAGCGACGCGTACGCGAGGGTGGCCGCGCCGATCGTGGCGGTTCCGGCGGCGAGCCGGAATAGTGTGCGCTTTCGCATGGCGTTCAGGGTAGTTTGACCGTCCATGAGCACGCTGAAGGACCGCCTCACTGCCGACATGCGTACCGCGCTCAAGGCGCGCGACGAGCTGACCACCTCCACGCTGCGGATGGCCCTGGCTGCCGTCGGCACCGCCGAGGTCGCCGGCAAGGCCAAGCGCGAGCTCACCGATGACGAGGTGCTCGCGGTGCTGACCAAGGAAGCCAAGAAGCGTCGGGAGGCGGCGACCGCCTTCGCCGACGCCGGGCGCGCCGAGCAGGCGGCGAAGGAGAGCGCCGAGGGTGAGGTGTTGGACCGCTACCTGCCCAAGCAGCTCTCGGACGCCGAGCTGACCGAGCTGGTGTCGGGGGCGCTCGCCGCCGGCGGCTTCACCGGCAAGGCCCAGATGGGCCCGGCGATGAAGGCGGCCCAGGCCGCGGTGGCGGGCCAGGCCGAGGGTGGCCGGGTGGCTGCCGAGGTACGCCGACAGCTCGGTCTCTGACCCGGCGGGCTCAGCGGGGCGGCACGACGGATGTCGCAGCCGCCCACCGGCCCGGACAGACGAAACGGGCGGGCACCCGAGAAGGGTGCCCGCCCGTCGTGTCCTACTCGTCGGCTCAGCCGCCGGGGCGACCACCGGGTCGGCCCCCGGGCTGGCCGCCCGGAGTTCCGTTGGTGTTACCCGGCGTGCCGCCGCCGCTGCTGACCTCGATGGTGACCACGCCACCCTTGATCGTGCGTCCGTCCGGGCTGGTGCCGGCCGCGTCGCCCGCCTTGCAGGAGGACGGCACCTTCGTGCTGGAGACGACCGGCTCGAAGCCGGCGCCCTTGAGCCGGGACTTCGCCTGTTCCACCGAAACGCACTTCACATCGGGGATGCTGCGCTGGTCACCAAGGGAGATCTTCTGACCCGGCGCCTCAAAGTCGAACTTCGGCTTGCCCTTCATGGCGTCCCGCAGCGTCTCCCAGACCGGCGGGTTGATGCCGTCCTGCTCCTTGTGCTTCATCTTCACGTTGGTCTGCGGCCAGTCCGGGTCGGCCATGATGCCGGCGACGGAGTACTGCTTGGTCATCGCGACCAGTGCGGCGGTCTTCTCCGAGTCGGTGGTGCCGGACTTGCCGGCCACCGGGTAACCGACGTCGCCACGGACGTTTCCGGCGGTCGCCCCCGTGCACCGGGAGGACGACGACTTGTCACCGACCGGGCACCGGGCCGCGTCCACAGCGGCGCGGGCCACCTCGGTGCTGAAACGCTTCTCGCAGCGCGGGTTGGCGATGTCCAGCTTGTTGCCCTCCGGGTCGCGGATCTCCTGCACCGGGATCGGTTCGCAGTACTTGCCGTCCGCCGCCAGGGTGGCGTAGGCGTTGGCCAGATCCAGCGGGGTGGTCTGCGAGACGCCGAGAGTGAAGGCACCCCACTGGTGCGCGCCCTTCTCCAGGTCCAGGTCTTCCTGGGACCGGAAGTTGATGCCCAGCCGCTTGGCGGCCTTGACCACGTTCTCAGCGCCGACCTGCTGTTGGAGCGGCACGAAGTAGGTGTTCACCGAGCGGCCGAACGCGCTCCACATGTTGTGTACGCCGGCCATGCTCTCGGTCGAGTTGGTGGGGCAGTAGAGGTTGGTCCCCGGGCAGGCGGCTGGGCCGGGCTGGATGATGTATTCCGACCGGAACTGCTTGGGCGCGTTGATGGTGTGGCCGAGCGGGATGCCCTTTTCCAGCGCCGCGACGATGGTGAACATCTTGAACGTCGACCCGGCCTGGTAGCCGGTGATGCCGTCACCGCCGGTGAGCAGCGGGTTCACCGTCGCCGGGTAGTTGCCCCGAATCTTCTTCTTGCTCTTCGCGGGATCGCTGGAGATCTTGTTCTTCGGGTTCTTCGGGTCGTCGAGCTTGAACTGCCTGTTGACCGCGAGCGCCCGCACCCGGCCGGTGCCCGGCTCGACCACGGCGACCATCGCCGCTTCCTTGCTGTTCACACTCTTGGCCTTACGGACCGCCTTGTCCGCGGCGCGCTGCGCCTGGATGTCGATCGAGGTCACGACGTTGTAGCCGCCGCTCTTCAGCCGGCGCTCCCGGTCGTACCTGGTCGAGCCGAACGTCTCCTGATCCATCCACCAGCGGTAGAAGTAGTCGCAGAAGAAGCCCCACTCGTTGACGTTGGCGGCGACGCAGCCGTTCGGGGTGCGCTTGTCCTTCACGACCAGCTTGGTCGCCTTGGCGGCGTCCGCCTCCTGCTGGGTGATGGCCTTGATGTCGACCATGTTCTGGATGACGTAGTTGCGCCGATCCAGCGCGAGCGGGTAGCCGAGTTCGGTGGTCGGGTCGTTCGTCGTCGGCGCCTTGACCATGCCGGCCAGCAACGCCGCTTCCTCGATCTTCAGCTTGCTCGGCGGCTTACCGAAGTAGACCTGGCTGGCGGCGTAGATGCCGTACGCGCCGTTGCCGAACGAGGCGAGGTTGAGGTAGCGGGTGAGGATCTCGTCCTTGGAGAACTCCTTGTCGACCTGGAGGGCCAGCCGCATCTCGCGGAGCTTGCGGGCGCTGGTGTCCTCGGTCGCCGCGACGACGTCCGCCGGGTGGGTGGCCGAGTAGGCGATGGCCAGCCGGACGTACTGCATGGTCAGCGTCGAGGCGCCCTGCCGGCCGGAGCCTTCGCTCTGGTTGTTGACGAACGCGCGGGCGACACCGTTGATGTCGACGCCGTTGTGCTTGTAGAAGTCATGGTCCTCGGCCGCGATGATGGCCTTCTGCATGGGCAGCGAGATGTCGGGGAGCTTCACGTCCCGTCGGTTCTCGTCGTACATCGTCGCGAGCGGTGTCTTGCCGTCCGATGCCAGCAGGTAGCTGATCTGTGGCGCGCGGGCCACCGTCAGCTCCGTGGGCAGGGCGCCGAATGTCTCGGCGCCGGCCTTCGCGGCCAGGCCGGACATCGCTACCGCGGGGAAGGCCGCCGCAGCGACCACCACGCCGGCCAGCAGGCCGCACACGAGTAGCGATGCGGCATTGGTCAGCACATTGTGGTCACGTTTCCGCATCCAGGTCACCTCGGCATGGTACGCGAGTAGGGAACGAGGGGCGCCTGGGCGTTGTTGGCCCATTTCCTGCGCGCGCTGCCCTCGTTGTGCTAAACGCACGACCCCCGGTGCTTGGTTGCGTGTGACCCGGCGTGAGTCTCCTCCGATTCGGTGAGGCGGCGCAGCGTTATCGCCGAGCTCGGCGGGGTAACCGGCGGTCGAAGGCCCGGGAAGCCGGGAGTGTCCGGAATGATGGATTTCGTCGACAACGTTGCGTAATCAGTCGACTACAGAGCATGATGGGGGCGGCGACAGCGCCACATGTCGTCCGTGCCGCCTTGGGGAAGGCGAGCGGGCGATCGGGGGGAATTGCCGGCTGGCGTGCATCGACGAGGTCGGTAGGTACTGCAAGGGGGGACGTGTACACATGGGCATGATCACTGACTGGCCGTCGCTGGCGGCGTGTCAGAACGGGGACCCGGACGCGTTGTTCGTACAGGGCGCCGAACAGAACGTGGCGAAGCGGATCTGCCGGAGCTGCCCAGTTCGGTACGAGTGCCTGGCCGACGCGTTGGACAACCGGATCGAGTTCGGTGTGTGGGGCGGCATGACCGAACGCGAACGGCGGGCGCTGCTGCGTCGACACCCGCAGGTGACGAGCTGGCGCAAGATGTTCGAAGCCGCGATGAAGAAGAACAGCAAGGACAAGGCTGGAAAGGACAAGATCCTCGTCAGTGCGACCAACTGACGACGGTCACGGCCGGCTGATCGCCGCGCCGATCGTCCGTAGCCCGTCGACGTCGTGCACGTCGGCGGGCTGCGCCGTCACCGACACCGCCGGCACCGCCGGGAACGCCTTGGTGAACCGCGCGGCTACCTGCTGCTCGCGTACCGCCTGGCGAGCCAACGCCGCGTGCGCCCGCAGCACGTCGGCGGTGGCCTCATGCCCACCCAGCTCGGTCAGCCGCTCGGCGGCGACCCGGCTCTGCTCGGCGTCCAGCTCCGGAACCGCCGGGCGGTGCACCCGGTTGAGCACCAGGCCGGCCAGCGGCATCCGCTCGTCCCGCAGCCGGCCCGCGAAGTAGGCGGCCTCCCGGACCGCGTCCGGCTCCGGCGTCGCGACCAGCAGAAAGGCCGTCTCCCGTGCCTGCAGGATGCGGTACGTCTGCTCGGCGCGCTGCCGGAAACCACCGAACATCGAATCGAGTGCCGCCACGAAGCCGGACAGATCGGTGAGCAGTTGCGCGCCGAGCACCTTCTGCACCACCTTCGAGAACATCCCGAACGAGGCCGTGACCAGGCTGAACATGCTCCGACCGCCGCTGCGCGCCGGGGCCAGCAGCAGTCGCAGCATCCGGCCGTCGAGGAAGCGGGAGAGCCGCGCCGGCGCATCCAGGAAATCCAGTGCCGAGCGGGACGGTGGAGTGTCCACCACGATCAGGTCCCACTCGCCCCGGGCGTGCAACTGGCCCAGCTTCTCCATCGCCATGTATTCCTGCGTGCCGGCGAAGGTCGAGCTCATCGCCTGGTAGAACGGGTTCGCGAAGATCTCCGCGGCCTTCGTCGGGTCGGTGTGTTGCAACACCACGTCGTCGAAGGTGCGCTTCATGTCCAGCATCATGGCGTGCAGCTCGCCGCCGCTGGCCTCGACGTCGATCCCCTTGACCTGGCGCGGCGTGTTGTCCAGCTCGGTCAGGCCCAGCGACTGGGCCAGCCGGCGGGCCGGGTCGATGGTGAGCACCACGGTGCGCCGGCCGTGGTGCTCGGCTGCCCGCAGCGCCAGCGCCGCGGCCGTGGTCGTCTTTCCCACTCCGCCGGCACCGCAGCACACGACGATCCGCACGCCCGGGTCGGCGAGGATCTGGTCGACGTCCAGCTGCGGCGCCGCGTCTTCGGAAGGCACCAATCGAGCGTATCGGGCCGGTGGGTCCGCGCGCCCGTGCTGCGCTCAGGTGTGAGTCATTCGGCGCGGAGGAGCGCCTCGGCCAGCGTCGCGAGCCCCGCCCGATCAACCCCGTCGGGCAGCAACGGCAGCTCGATCATCGGCAGCCCCAACTCCACCAGGTCGGCGCGGAGCGAATCCTCCAGTTCGCGCCGGATGAGCTGGTCACGCGCCTCATCGTGCAACCCGGCCACGATGTCCCGATCGGCAGGCAGCCCGGCGGCGACCAGCCCGCGCCTCAGCTCCGCGGCGGTGACCGCCGCTCCGGCGGGCAGCGGCGGTCGGACCCCGTTGACGAGCACCTTCCCCACACCGAAGCCGAGGGCGGTCAGGTCGGCGATCGCGTCGACCGTCTCCTGGATCGGCATCTCCTCCAGCAGCGTGACCACGTGCACAGCTGTCATCGGGGACCGCAGCAACGCCGCGACCCCCTCGCTCTGGGTCTTGATCGGGCCCACCTTGGCCAGTCGGGCGGTCTCTGCCGTCACGTTGAGGAACCGGCCGATCCGCCCGGTCGGCGGGGCGTCCAGAACCACCGCGTCGTACGCGCGCCGCTGCCCGGTGGTGCGGGTGGTGGCCTCCTTCACCTTGCCGGTGAGGAGGACGTCCCGCAGGCCGGGCGCGATGGTGGTGGCGAAGTCGATGGCGCCGAGCTTGCGCAGCGCCCGGCCTGCCGCGCCCAGTTTGTAGAACATGTCCAGGTACTCGAGCAGCGCCTCCTCGGCGTCCACAGCGAGCGCGCGCACCTCACCGCCACCCGGCGCGTCGGCGAGGTGCCGCTCCTCGTAGGGCAGCGACTCGATGCCGAACAGCTGGGCGATGCCCTGCCGCCCCTCGACCTCGACCAGCAGGGTGCGCCGGCCGCCGGCGGCGAGCGCGAGGGCCAGCGCCGCCGCCACGCTGGTCTTACCGGTGCCGCCCTTGCCGGTCACCACGTGGAGACGGGCGGGCCATCCGGTACCGGCCGGGTCGATCGGACGCTCAGCTGCACACACCCGTCGAGCCTATCCAGGCTGGGCGGTCAGGCGACCTCGCAGACCCACCAACCCGTCTTCTGCACCACAGTGAAGCGCAGCTCCTGGTCGGCCACCTTCTCGTCCGCGGTGGTCATCGTGAGCCGGGTGGAGACGGTGGCCCGTTCCCCGGTCTGGTTGTCCACCTTCGGGGTGGTCCACCGGAAGCGCGGGTTCTGGTAGGTGGAGGCGTACTTCTCCACCTCGGCAACCTTCGCGGCGATCTTGTCGTCGTCGCGGGAGGCGGCGCAGACGCGATCGGCCGCCTTTGCCGCGTCACGATCCTTGTAGACCGCGGTGAGGAACTCGTCGACGGCGACCGCCGGCTCCTTGGCGCCCTCGCCGGTCTCGGCATTGCGCAGGGTCAGGAAGGCCACAGCGCCACCCCCCACGCAGAGCACCATGATCACGACCAGGGCGATCGCCGCGATCAGCAGACCGCGCTTCTTCTTCGGCCCGGCCGTGCCCTGGTAGGGCGGATAGGCCGGCGGGGCCGGCGGAATGGACGAGGAGTTCGGGGCACCCGGCTGCGTCGGTGCGGCGGCCGAGGTGGGGCCGCCAGGCGCTTCCGGCTGCCCGGCACCGCTGGGCTGCCCGGGGAAGGTCGGCTGGCTGGGGCCGCCGGGCTGCCCGGGGAAGGCTGTTGAGGTGGGGGCGGCGGGAAGTGCCGGCTGGGCGGGGGAGGCGGGGAGAGCGAGCTGCCCGGGCTGCGGAGCGGGGGTCGGCTGGCTGGGGATCGTCGGCGCGGGCTGACCGGTGGGATCCGGGTGGGCCGGCGGGTGAGCGGGTGTGCCGGCCTGGTCGCCGCTGGGCGGGTGGGTCATGTCGTTCCCCCAGGGGTGCGGCGCCCGCCGCCACCCCTGGCGCCGAGCGTGATCGAGCGGGCGGCCGGGCGCAGCGCGACCGTCCGACCGGAAGGGTAGCGGTCGATGACCGGATCGGTGTCGCCCCTGCCTGCCGAGCGGCCCCAGCGATCCGGTGAGCGGTACCCGCGTCGGTTTCGGTGTCGTGCCCCCGACCTGCGGTGTGTCGCATATGTGACTGTTGGTGACCTCTTGTGCGCGTCCTGTTGGCGGGACCGCAGCCACAGACCTACCTTCGTCCCGGTGCGGGGGCCGGAACGGACGAACGGGTCCGGGCCGGAAGCATGGTCCGAGAGGTACGACCGGAGGCAGTGCATGCGCGACGCGGACAACATCCCTCGCACCCAGTTCCCGACGAACGACCGGCCCCGCCGGCTCGGGTCCGTGGTCGAGGCCGGCGGGCAGGTCACCAACCAGTCGATCAACGAACGGTCGTACCGCCGGATGCCGGAGCAGGCGGAGACGGCCCGGGTGCCGAGCCAGCCCGCCGAGCGGACCCGTGAGGACGACGAGCCGGGCTTCGTCATCCACCTGCCGATCCGGGTGCCGAATCTGGCGGCGGCGACCGTGCTGGCCGGCCGGGTCGCGGTGTCCCTGGGCTTCCTGCCCGAGTTGGACGCCGGTGAGACCACAGTCTCCAACGCCGACGATCAGAACAACCGGCACCGTGTCTTCTGCGACCTGCTGCTGCCCGACCGGTCCCGCTGCCCCCAGGGGTACGAGCACGAGGGGCGCTGCGGGGAGCTGCCGGCCGCGCCGGAGCAGCGTCCCGTACCTCGTCCGGCCAGCGGACCGTAGGCTGTCCCTCGAACAATTCCGCACCGAGAGGGAGCCCTTCAGCGATGCAGAAGTGGGAATACTCCACGGTCCCGCTGCTGGTCCACGCGACCAAGCAGATCCTCGACAACTGGGGCGAGGACGGGTGGGAGCTCGTCGCCGTGGTCCCCGGCCCGAATCCGGACCAGCTGGTCGCCTACCTGAAGCGGCCCAAGGCGTGAGCAACGGTCCGCACGCGAAGCTCGCCGAGCTGGGTCTCGACCTGCCCGAGGTCGTGCCGCCGGTGGCCACTTACGTCCCGGCCGTGCAGTCCGGCCAGCATGTGTACGTTTCCGGCCAGTTGCCGATGGCCGAGGGCAAGTTGCTGGCGACCGGCAAGGTCGGCGCCGGGATCTCCGCCGAGCAGGCGAAGGATCTGGCCCAGCGGTGCGCGCTCAACGCGCTGGCCGCTGTCGACTCGCTGGTCGGCCTGGAGAACGTGGTGAAGGTGGTCAAGGTGACCGGGTTCGTGGCCTCCGCGCCCGGCTTCACCGGTCAGCCCGCCGTGATCAACGGTGCCTCGGATCTCTTCGGCACCGTCTTCGGGGAGGCCGGCCGGCACGCGCGCAGTGCCGTGGGTGTGGCCGAGCTGCCGCTGGACGCCCCGGTGGAGATCGAGCTGATCGTCGAGGTCGCCTGACGCGTCCCCATCGCCCCGCGATCTTGCACTTCCGGCTCGGACGAAAGCCCTGAACCGGGATGAATCAGGGGTCGCATGTGCAAGATCGTGGGGTGTGGCGGGCGGGGTCGTACGATCGCAGCCATGAGCGGGCACGTGACGGGGGCGGTGGCGGCGCTTGCCGACGAGTTGCCCCGCTGGGTTTCACTGCTGCGTGCGCCGAACCCGGGGCCGATGACCCTCGACGGCACCAACACCTGGGTGCTGCGCGCCCCGGCGGCCGAGTCAGGCATCGTGGTCGACCCGGGGCCGGCGGACGAGGGGCACCTGACCCGAATCGCCGAGCACGGCCCGGTCGGGCTGATCCTGATCACCCATGGCCACCCCGACCACACCGAGGGCGCGGCCCGGCTGAGTGAGCTGCTCGGCGGCGTGCACGTGCTCGCCGCCAACCCGGCGCACACCATCGGCGGCGAGCCGCTGACCGAGCCGGGCGAGCACTTCGGCGGCTTCGGTCTGCACATCAGTCTGTTGCAGACGCCAGGGCACACCGCCGACTCGGTCTGTTTCCTCGTCGAGCACGGCGACGAGCGGGTGGTGCTCACCGGTGACACCATCCTCGGCCGGGGCACCACGGTGGTCGCCCATCCCGACGGGCACCTCGGTGACTACCTGAGCAGCCTGGAGCTGCTGTCCACGTACCGGGGGATCCCGGCGCTGCCTGGACACGGCCCCGCGCTGGCCGACTGCGCCGCCGCCGCCGACTTCTACCTCGCCCACCGCCGGGCCCGGCTCGACCAGGTCCGGGCGGCGGTCGCCGCCGGCGCACACACCCCCGCCGACGTGGTCGCGACGGTCTACGCGGACGTGGACCGCTCACTCTGGTGGGCGGCCGAATGGTCGGTTCGGGCCCAGCTGGAGTATCTGGGCGTCGACACCGGGGAATCCGCGCCCGGGGTCAGTGGGTTGGAGCACATGTGACCTGCCCCGTGTGTGGAACCGTTGCCGTTCCCGGCGCGCGGTTCTGCCACAACTGTGGCGCCGCGCTGCCGGCCGCCGCCACGTTGCCGGCGGCCGAGCGCCGGGTGGTGACCGTGCTCTTCGGTGACCTCTCCGAGTTCACCTCCTGGTCGGAGGATCTCGACCCGGAACGCGTCGGCGCGGTCACCGACCGGGTGCTCGCTGCCCTCGCCGGTGCGGTGAAGACGTTCGGCGGGCACGTCGACAAGCTGACCGGGGACGGCATCATGGCGGTCTTCGGCGCCCCAGTGGCGCACGAGGACGACGCCGAACGCGCCGTCCGGGCCGCCCTGTCCATGCAACGGGCCGTCCGCCGGGTGCTCGACGACGAGCGGGGCGGCGGCGCGCCGCTCGGGCTGCGGGTCGGCCTGAACACCGGCGACGTCATCGCGGGCATCCAGGCCGCTATTGAATACACGGTCATCGGCGACACTGTGAACACAGCGGCCCGGCTCGCCGACGCCGCCGCCGTCGGGGCCGTCTACGCCGGTGGTCGTACCGCCGCGGCCACCAGGCACGTCTCCTCCTGGCGGGCGCTGCGCCCACTGCGGCTCAAGGGCAAGCGTGAGCCGGTCGAGGCGTACGAGCTGCTGGGTCTGCTGGACGCGCCGGGCACCCGCTCGGGGCTCGGCGACGAGGCACCGTACGTCGGCCGGGAGACGGAGATCGGTCGGGTCGCCGGCCGACTCGCCGAGGTGATCGACCAGGGCGACCCACGGGTGCTGCTCATGACCGCCGAGGCGGGCATCGGCAAGTCCCGGTTCGCCGCCGAGGTGGAGCGCCTCGCCGCCGGGTACGACGTCGGTGCTGGCCGGTACGCGGCGCACACCGGGGCCCGGGTCCTCTCGGTGCGCTGTGCCGCGTTCGGGGAGCGGCGACGGCTCGCGCCCCTGGCCGATCTGGTGCGGGCCGCCGTCGGTCTGCCCAGCGACGCGTCCACAGCGCTGACCCGCCCGGCGGTCGAGGAGCGGCTGCGCCGGCTCGGGCAGCGGCTCGCCCGCTCTGGTGCGGAGACACCGCCGATCGCCACGGAGCAACTGCTGGCCCTGCTCGGCTACGCCGAACTCCCGGCGCACGGTGGCAGCGACAGCGGCGAGTGGGGCGGATCGGGCACTCCGGCCGCGGACGCCGAGGTGGTGCCGAACGCCGTCGCCGACCTGCTCAGCGGGCTCGCCTCGGAGGCGCCGCTGGTGATCGTGGTGGACGACCTGCACGATGCCACCGCCGAGACGATCGGTGCCCTCGGGTTGACCCTGTCCAAGCTCACCGGCCCGGTGCTGGTGCTGCTGCTCGGCCGCCCCGAGCTGGTGCGTACCGCTGGCGCGCTGACCAGGGTCGCGGACGCCGAGGTGCACTCGCTGCCGCCGCTGCGCGGTGCCGACGCGGCCCGGCTGCTCACCAGTTACCTCGGCGGCGGCAAGCTGCCGCAGGCCGACACCGACCGTTTGCTCGCCACCGCGCAGGGCAATCCGTTCTACCTGGCCGAGCTGGTCACCCTGCTTATCGAACGGGGGGCGCTCACCACCGAATCAGTGCGCGGTGCCGCCTCGACACGGGGTGCCGCAGTGGATCGGGCCGGCTCCGGCGAGCGGGAGCAGAGCGGGTCGACCGGCTGGCGGCTGGTGCCCGGCTCGCTGGGCAGTCGGCTGCTCTCCCGGGACCTCGCCGCTGTGCTCGCGGCCCGGATCGACGCGTTGCCGCCGGACGCCCGGTCGGTGCTGCGCGACGCCGCGGTCACCGGTGACACGGTGCCGACCGGCGCGCTGGAGGCGATGCGGGAGCAGCGCGGCGGTCGCGACGGTCGGCCGTCGGCGGTGGTCGCCGTCGAACTCGACCGGGCGGTCGAGGAGTTGCTGCAACGCCGCATGCTGCACCGCTCGCGCGCTGGCTACTCGTTCGCCACACCGCTCATGCGGGAGGCCGCGTACGCCGGGGTGAGCAAGGCCGAGTTGGCCGAGCGACACGCGGCGTTGGCCCGCTGGGCGGCGCCGGTGGACGAGACCACGGTCAGCACTGTGGGCGGGTTCACCGACGAGGCCCGGGACGACTTCGTGGCGACGCACGTCGAGCGGGCCGCCACGCTCGCCGACGCGGTGAAGCTGCGCCCGGACGCGCCGGCCCGGGCTGTGGTTCCGCTCGGCGTGGCCGCGCTCGGCCGGGCCGCCCGCCGGTCGCTCTCCGGCGGTGAGCCGGCAATGGCCGTCGAGTACGCCGAGCGCGCCACCGAACTGGCCCGCGACGGGGTGCCGGCAGCCGACCGGGTGGTGCACGCGCGGGCGTTGCTCCAGGTAGGCCGGGTCTCCGACGCGTTGGCGTACGCCGAGAAGATCGCCGCGAACGCGGGGGACGAGGTCACCCGGGTCAGCGCCCTGCTGTTGGCGGGGCAGGCCCAGGAGACCCTCGGTGATCAGGGCCGGGCGGTGACCGCCTGGCAGGAGGCGTTGCAGGTGGCCACCGAGGGGCGGCTGCCCACGCAGCGTGCCACGGCGATGCGCCGGCTCGGCATGGCCGACTTCGTGGCGGGCCGGCTGAGTCAGGCGAGCAGCCGGTTGGCGGCCGCGTACCAGGTCAGCCTCGGTGCGCAGGACCGACGCGGGCAGGCGTGGTCACTACAGAACCTGGCCTGGGTGACCACCACCCGGGGTGACTTCGCCGGAACCGACGCGGTGCTCGGCCGGGCCGCCAGGCTCTTCGCCGAGCTGAAGGACCCGTACGGTCGGGCCTGGCTGCGCGGCACCACTGCGTTCGCCCGGCTGCTCGCCGGTCGACTGCGCGAGGCGTGTCGGATGGCGCAGGTGTTCCTGCCGTTCGGCGAGCGGGTCGGTGAGGCGTGGGCGGTGGGCACGTTGCGCGCGGTGGCGGCGTTCGCCACGGCCGAGCTGGGTGACCTGGTCGAGGCTGACCGGGAGGCCCGGCGGGCGTACCGGGAGTTCGCCGCCGTGTCCGACGACTGGGGGCGCGGTTTCGCCCTGGTGGTCCGGGCGGTGGTGGCGCGCGGGTTGGGCGAGCCGGAGCACGCGGCGGACCTGCTCACCGACGCCCTGGCGTACGCGGAGCGCACCTCGCATCCGCTGCTCACCGGGATGGCCGGCACACTGCGCGGTTTCGTCGCGTTGGACATGGGCGACTGCGAGACTGCCGAGCGGGTGGCCCGCGCGGTGCTGACCGCCGTGGAGCCGCACAATCCGCAGGCCCCGGCGCAGGTGGCGCCCCGGGTGTTGCTGGCGACGGCCCGTCTCGCCGCCGGCGACTCGGCGACCGCTGTCGGGCTGCTCGCCCCGGTGGCCACGGCCGCCGCGAACGCACCGTCGCTGCTCTTCTCCCGTCGTCAGACGATGGCTCAGTACGCTGCGGCGCTGCTCGCTCATGGTCAGCGGGAGCAGGCGTTGGACTGGGCCCGCCGGGCGGTCACCGCACCGGCCGAGGACGTGCGCAGCCAGGTGATCGCGGCGAGTGTGCTGGCCGAGGCGCTGGCCGCCTGCGGTCGTCCGGCGGAGGCGCTGTCCTGCGCGCAGGAGGCGGTCCGCCTGGCGTACGCCACCGAGCAGCGCAGCGAACGAGCCGCAGCCGACGCCCTCCACACCCGCCTGACCGCCCCTGTCTGACCCCCTCACCCTCCGCTGTTGATCAAGAGGTTCGCGTCAGGATCCGGGCCGCCGGTGACCGAAAGCTCTTGATCAACGCGGCCCGGGGGGTGGGGTGCAGGTTTTGCCGGTTCTGGGGATGTGGTGGTCGGGGGGAGCGGCTAGCGTGTCACCACCGCGTACGGGTCCACAGTGGTGACCGTCGCCGTGCCTGGGGAGGCCCTTCATGAAGCTGCCGCGATCCATCGCGGGCTGGACCATCGCGGTCTTCGGCGTGTTGGCGCTGGTGATGGGCGCGGTTGGGCTGCTCTGGCCGGAGGCGCAGCTGCGCATGCTCGGGTTCGAGGTGCCCGCGACGCGGGCCGTCGGTGATCACACCGGGACGTTCCTGCTGGCGTCCTCGATGGCGGCCTTCAACATGGGCGTCTACTACCTGCTCGCCACGGTGACCGAGTGGCGGGCGTTCTACCGGTTCACTGTGGTCTTCCGGCTTGTCACGTTCACCGTGTTCACCATCGCGGTGCTGGCCGACATCGCTCCCGACCGGTTCTTCGGGGTGGCGGCGTGGGAAGGGCTGGGCGCCGTGGCCACCGCCGTCGGTCTGCGTCTGGACGCCCGGCGGGGCATCCCGCCCGGCGGGGTCGGATCGTCCGAGGGTTCCGGGTCGACTGCGGTCGCCGAGGAGGGTACCGGTCCCGCCGGTGCGGCTCCGGCGGACGCGGTGCGCTGAGCCATCGGTCGGGTTGGGTATTTTCGAGCGGTGACCGACACCCCGACCGGCGGCCTGCCAGTGCCGATCGTGCCCGGCCTGACTGATTTGCGGGTCTTTGCCCGGGGCGGGTACGCGACCGTCTACCAGGCCACCCAGATCTCGGTGGGTCGCGAGGTCGCCGTCAAAGTGGAAAATCGGACGCTGGACAGCGAGCGCGATCAGGCCCGCTTCCTGCGCGAGGCGCGGGCGGCCGGCCGGATGTCGTCCCACCCGCACGTGGTGGACCTCTTCGACGTGGGGGTCACTGTCGATCAGCACCCCTACCTGATCATGGAGCTCTGCGATGGCTCGTACGCCGAGCGGATGCGCACCTCGCCGCTCGGCCCGGTGGAGGCCCGCGACCTCGGCATCAAGATCGCGGACGCGCTGGCCCACTCGCACGCCGCCGGGGTGCTGCACCGGGACGTGAAGCCGGCAAACATCCTCCACTCGCACTTCAACTCGGCGGTGCTCGCCGACTTCGGGCTCGCCGTCCTCGCCGAGCACCGGGACGCCTCGGTCACCCTGGAGGTGCTCACCCCGGCGTACGCGCCGCCGGAGATGTTCAGCCACAGCCCGCCGTCGCCGGCCGTCGACGTGTACGCGCTCTGCGCCACCCTCTACGCGGTGATGCACGGCCGGCCGCCCCGCTGGCAGTCCGAGCGCAACCCGAGCCTGGTCACAGTGCTGGAGATGTTCAACCAGCCGCTCCCCGCCCTGCCCGGGGTGCCGGACGAGCTGATCGACGTGCTGCGCGTCGGCATGGCCAACGACCCGGCTGAGCGCCCCTCCGCCCTGGAGTTGCACGACCTGCTCAGCAACCTGCCGCTCGGCTCACCGGCGGCACCTGTCAGCGGCGCTCCGGTCAGCGGTGCCGCGACACTCTCCGGCCCGTACGCGGCCAGCCAGCCGGTGCCCCGATCGCCCATCGAGGACACTCAGCGAGCCGACCCCGCCGGTCGACGGTGGCGGCGTTGGCTCTTCGGCGGCGCCGGTGTGCTCGCGCTCGCCGCCTCCGCGACCGCCGGGGCCTGGGTCGCCGACCGGGCGCCACCAACCACCCCGTACCCGTCGGCCACCCAGATCGCCGCACCGGCGACCGGGCCGTTGCCCGGCTGCGCGACCGGCACCGGTGCGCCCACAGCCCTGCCCGAGGGTGCCCGGTGCCTGCCCGAGCTGGAGTGCTTCGGCCCGATGCGGATTCGCGGCAGCCGCGCCGAGGCGGCTCGGCTGTCCTGCGCCGGCCGACACACCTGGGAGACGTACGCCGAGGGCATCCTGCCGGTGTCGCTTGTCGGCGCCGACTATGAGGAGGTGGCCGCCGCCGAGCCGGTGCGACAGGTGTGCAGCACCACGACGTTCCGGGTGACCACCGGGATCGCCGAGCCGACCGGCTGGCACCTGGAGGTGCTACCGCCGATCGATGGGAGCATCGACAGGACCTACCGGTGTCTGGCGGGGCGCGGTGTGGACGCGCTCTCCGCACCCACGCTCACCGGCCGCTGAGCCCGTTCGACCCGCGTCGGCGGTCACGCACCGCACGCAACGCGTCCCTGGGGTCCAAGGCGTCGAGGGTGTCCGCGTCGATCCCGTACGGCATCAGCTCGGGCGGCCCGACGACTGCCGACCGGTCCGCCGGCTCCGGATCGTCGACCTGACGGGCGGCGGAGACCGCGACCCCGGCGACCATTGTCATCAGCACGCAGAGCAGCGCGAGAACCACGCCGAGGAGGTCCTGTCGGCGCCACACGACCAGCATGACCAGCGGCGCAAGGGCTCCCAGCGCCGCGAGCACCGCCACCGTGCGCGCATCGGGTCTGGACAATCGGCTCACCCGTCCAGCATGTCGTGACTACGCCGGCTGTCAACCGCAGAGCCGACCGCCGCGCCGATCGACGTCGATCCGAGCCGTCGACTCGGCAGGGGTCATCGCGCCCACACGGATTGGACAAGAACGGCTACTCTCGGTGTTCCGCAGGCCCTTCCGGTAGCGAGGTCGCCCATGAACTCACGCAGTTCGCAGTCCCGGCTCCGCTCGATCGCCTCGACGCTGGCGGTCGCTCTCACCCTCGTACTCGCCGCCGCGGCCGGTTGCGACAGCCGGAAGGAACCGGAACTGCCCTCAGTGCAGGAGAAGATGCGCGAGACGCACATCTACGGTCAGTCGAAGCTCCGCATCGGTGTCGCCACCAACGAGCCGCTGATGGGTGAGTTGCGAAACGGCCAGCACGTCGGGTTCGACGTCGAGATCGCCCGCTACGTCGCGGCCTCCCTCGGCTACGAGGGGGATCAGCGGCTGGAGTTCGTATCGGTGGCCACCGAGGACCGGATCCCGTCGCTGCAAGGTGGCACCGTCGACCTGGTGGTGTCCAGCTTCTCCATGACCGAGGACCGTAAGCAGTTGGTCAGCTTCGCCGGGCCGTACTTCGTCACCACGCAGGAGGTGATGGTGCCGGTTCGGCTCAAGGACAAGGTCCGCACCATCGAGGATCTGCGCGACCCGGCGTACAAGGTGTGCACCAGCGGCGGCTCCACCACCGAGGCCGAGTTGGAGAAGCACCAGGTCAAGACGTTCGTGGTCAAGGACGTCGGCGACTGCGTCGATGGCATCCGCAAGGGCCGGTACGACGCGGTCAGCTCCGACGAGTCGATCCTCGCCGGTTTCCTGGCCAGCTTCCCCAAGGAGTTCGAGATCGTGGACATGCCGTTCGGCACCAGCGAGTTGCTGGGCATCGGCGTGCCGATCGGTGATCCCGCGCTGCGCGACCTGGTCGCGTTCTTCCTGCAGAAGAGCTACGTGCAGGGCCGCGACGGCGACGCCAGCCCCTGGCAGACCGCGTACAACCGGACCCTGGGCCCCTGGCTGAAGGCCGAGAAGCGCCAGCCGCAGCCGCTGGAGGTACCGAAGCTCGTCGACTTCGACGACAAGGCGCCCGCGAAGTGAGCGCGGCACCGACCGCCACCAGCGGCGACGGGCCGGTCCCGCCACCCCGCACGTCAGTGCCCGGCAGCGACGCCGCGCCGGCAGTCGACGGTACGGCCGCAGCACCTCCGGCCGTCGATCGTTCAGCGGCCGGCGCAGGAGGTGACGTCGTCTGGCCGGCCGGAGTGCCGGTCGCCGAACCGGCCGAGCCGGTCGTCGCCGCGGTCGAGCCGGGGCGGGTCCGCTGGGATCCGGCGGAGCGGCGCGCCCGCGCCAGTCAGTCGTTCTGGACCGCAGTGGTGGGCGTACCGGCGATCTTCTCGGTGCTCCGCCTCGGCGTGGAGGCCGGCGGGGAGCTCCAGACCACGCTGCTGCTGGTGGCCAACGTCGGGACGGTCAACCTGCTCGCCGGTTTCCTGACCACGGCGGCCCGGCTGCTCTCCACCGGGCTGGTCGCCGTCTTCGCGCTCGGCGCGGTACTGGCCGTCAGCGCGGATCGACTTCCGCCGGGCACCCGTCGCCGCCCGCTCTTCGCCCGCTGGGCCGACATCACCCCCGCCTGGGTGGTGCTTGCCAGCTTCCTCCTCGCCCTGATCACCTGGCCGTTGCTCTATCTGCCGTTGCTGTTGCCGGCGTTCGTGGCCGCGTTCCAACTGCGCCCGGGGCGGCTGCACGAGCGGGTGGTGCCCAGGCTGCTGCTGATCGGCGCGCTGCTCGCCGGCTACGGCTGGCTGATGCTGCCCACGATGCGCGAAGCGATGCGGCAGGGCGACGAGTGGCTGGCGCTGGTGCTCATCGTGGTACCTCCGCTGCTGGCCCTGTTCATCGCGGGGCCGCTGCCGGGCATGGTGATCCGACCGCTGGCGTCGGTGACCGAGGTGGCGGTGCTCGCCACCCTGATCTGGGCCGCCGTGCCGGTGATCACCACGCCGGTGTTGCCGCTGACAGTCACCACAGTGGGCCCGGAGAGTGGGCCCACCGAGGACGTACGCGGGCACGTGGTCACCACCGACGACGTCAACATGGTGATCCTTCAGGAGAAGGGCGGCGTCCGGTACGTCCCGGTCGGTCTGGTCCGCGCCCAGGTGCTCTGCCCGAGCGAGGAGGAACTGCCCCGCCACCAACTGCGCATTCACGATTTCCACGTCGAGGATTCGCTGTTGGAGGGCATGGGCCGTCGGGTCCGCCCGGTCCACCGCATCGACGCCGCCTGCCGTACCCCGGCCTGACGCCCATCCGACGAGCGCAGCGGCTACCGTTCCCGGCGGTTGGCCCGCACGAGCGCGACGGTGGCCAGTGGCACGCTGACTGCCGCGGCGGCCGCGACGCCGGCGAGCAGGTAGGCGACGCGGTGGTTCTGCGGGGCGCGGCGATCGGCCACCTCCGCCTCCGGGTCCTGCGGGTCGTAGACGATCGGGAGTTCGTCGCCCACATTCGGAGCAGCACCGGGCGGCTCGTCGCCCTGACCGACAAGCGTCTGCGCACGCCGCCCGTCCGGGGTCTCGAACTCGACGTGGATGCGACCCTTGTTGACCTTGACGACCTGGGCGGTGGCCTCCACCCCTCGGTCCTGCAGCGCCTGGTCATTGGTCCACACCGTCCAGGCGGCGATGGCGAAGCCGATGACGACAACGAGGCCGAGCCCGGCGAACAGTGGTGCCGGCGGGCGACGCGTTCGCAGCAGATCCATGCCGCTCCACATCTCCGGCGGGGCGGGCCGGTAAACACGACGCGAATTGCGGTGAGACGCGCTGCCGTATATACAGTCGGACGGTATATGCTGCGGCGATGGCGAAGGCTTCCATGCAAGAGTCCACCTATCTGATCCTCACCGCACTCGTCGAGGCTCCACGGCACGGTTACGCCGTCCTCGAGGAGGTCCGCCAGATCTCCGATGGGCGGGTCGACCTGCGCGCCGGCACCCTCTATGCGGCCCTCGACCGGCTGCGGACCGAGGGCCTCATCGACATCGAGCGCGAGGAGCAGGTGCAGTCCAGGTTGCGCCGCTACTACCGACTCACGGCGTCGGGGGCGCAACGACTCGCCGAGGAGTCGGCGCGTCTGCGGAGCAACGCCGACGCGGCGAGCGTGCGACTGCGCCGCGCCGGTCTCATCGTCGACGGGGGTGCGGCATGACGTTGGAACACGGTTACCGGTGGCTGCTGGCCTGTTATCCCGGCGCCTACCGTCGGCAGTACGAGGACGAGCTGATCGGGGTGCTGCTGGACGACGCGTCACCGGGCCAGCGCAGGCCGGCGGCGCGGGACGTGCTCGCCCTGCTCGGCGGGGCGTTGCACGCGCATGTCCGCCAGGCTGGTGCGCGATTCTCGGGCGATGCGTGGCGGGAGGCGGCGCAGGCGCTCGGCCTGATCGCCGCGTTGATGTTGTTCGTGCGGGATGCGCGCGTTCCGGTGCTGCACCTCGCCATGTTCGCGGACGGCTATCCCGAGGGGTTGGGAGAACCGTTCGTCCTCTGGCCGGTCGGTTTCGTGGCGCTGCTGTGGCTCACCGTGGCGGTGTCGGCCGTGTTCGGGTGGGGCCGAGCGGCAGCCGCGATCGCCGTCTGTTGCGCGGCGTTCGAGGTGGTGCGGGTCGCCGAGGATTACGGGCAATATTCCACTGTGCGCAATCTCTGGCCCGCAGTGCTCGCCGCGATGGTTCCGCTGGTGCTCGCCGTCCGTGCTCCCCGTTCCGCCGCGGCTTCCCTCGCGCGCTGGCGACTCGGCACGCTGACGGCGGCGACGCTAATCAGCGTCGGTGCTCCGAGCATCGCCCAGGTGACTGGTGCTGATGACGCGACGACTCCCGTTTACGGCACGTGGATCTTCACCGTCGGCGTCGGCCGGATCGAGGCGATCCTGCTGACGGCGGGATACCTGCTCTTCGCCCTTGCCATCCTGTCGACGCCAGCGGTGTTGCGGCGGCGCCTGCTCGCACTTGTGGTTCCGGTGGGCGTCACGCTGCTGCTCACCCGGGTGGGGTTCAGCGCCACTGGGACGTTCCTGGGGCGTTCCACCCACGACGGTGTGCTCGCTGCGCTCACGCCCGCGCAGTGGCTGGTGTTGGTGCTGACGCCCACGCTGTTCTTCGGGTTGGCAGTGGCGATCCTGCACCGCCGGGAGCGGCCGGGCAGACAAGGAGCGTGAGGAGGCCGCGCCACGCAGCCTGAGCAGAGGATCGACTCGGTTTTCAGGAAGTCGGGGGGTCCTTGGCCCTCGGACCCCCCGACTTCAAGGAAACCGAGTCGATCTTGCAGGCAGGCAGGCAGGCGGGGCGGGCGTCAGTACGACTTGTCCTGGCCGAGGACGTGTTGGGCAACGAAGTTGAGGATCATCTCGCGGCTGACCGGGGCGATCCGGCCGGCCCGGACCGCGCCGAGCAGGGTCGCCACCCCGTACTCGGTGGTCATGCCGGCCCCGCCGAGCACCTGCACTGCGGTGTCCACGGCGAGCGCGGCGGCCTCCCCGGACGCGTACTTGGCCATGTTGCCGGCCACTCCGGCCTCCAGGTCGCGGCCGGCGTCGTACAGGGTGGCCGCCTTCTGAATCATGAGGCGGGCCAGCTCCACCTGCACCGCCGCGTGGGCCAGCGGATGCGACACCCCCTGGTGTGAGCCGATGCTCCGACCACCCCAGACCTTGCGGGTGGCCGTGTACTCGCTGGCCCGCTCGATGGCGTACCGGCCGGTGCCGGCACCCATCGCGGCCACCGTGATCCGCTCCGGGTTGAGCCCGGCGAAGAGCGCCGGCAGCCCGGCGTCCAGCGACTCACCGAGCAGCGCGTCGGCGGGCACCCGCACGTCGTCCAGGTAGAGCAGGAACTGGTTCTCCGGGGACACGATCTCCATGTCCAGCTTGGACCTGGTCAGCCCGGCCGCGTCGGTCGGAACCAGGAACAGTGCCGGCTTCAGCTTGCCGGTGGAGGAATCCTCGGTGCGGGCCACCACCAGCACGTGACCGGCCTCGTCGACGCCGGAGATGTAGCACTTGCGGCCGTTGAGCAGCCAGCCGTCGCCGTCGCGGCGAGCCACGGTGCCGAGCCTGTGGAAGTTGGAACCGGCCTCCGGCTCGGTGATCGCGAAGACGATCTTCTGGGAGCCGTCGGCGAGGCCCGGCAGGTGCCGCTTGCGCTGTTCCTCGGTGCCGTGCCGACTGAGCACCGTCGCCGCGATGGCGGGGGAGACCACCAGCAGCAGCAACGGGCAACCCGCCGCCGCCAACTCCTCGCAGACGATGGCCAGCTCGGTGATGCCGCCGCCTCCGCCGCCGTACTCGGTGGGGATGTTGACCCCCAGGTAGCCGAGCCGCCCGGCCTCCGCCCACAGTTCGGTGGTGTGTTCGCCGGCCCTCGCCTTCTCGACGAAGTAGGAGTGGCCGTACCGGCGGCCCAACGCCCGCACGGCGTCGCGCAGCTGATCCTGCTCGGGGGTGAGATCGAAGGTCATCGGGGGTCCTTTTCGTCGACAACGGCCAACACGGCGCCCGTCTGCACCTGACCGCCGGTCGGCACCGGCAGCTCGGCGACCACGCCATCGATCGGGGCGAGCACGGGATGTTCCAGCTTCATCGCTTCCAGCGTGAGCAGCAGATCGCCGGCCGTGACCCGCTGGCCTACCTGGACGTGCACCCGGGTCACCACGCCGGGCAGTGGCGCGAGTAGCGACCCGGCCGCCACCGCCGCGGTGGGCAGCGGGAGACGCGGCAGCTCGGCCAGGCTCGCCGCCCCGTCCGGGCCGTCCACGAAGACAGCGGACCCCACCCGGTGTACGCGGTACGCGCGCCGAACTCCGTCGACGTCGAGCACCACCCGGTCCGGGGTGACCTCGACCAGCGCCACGGCAGGTGCCGTCGGCCGCTCGGCGGACTCCTCGGCCGCAGAGGTGCTGGACCAGTCGGCGAGCCGGCCGGCCCGGTCCAACCGGTAGCGGATCTCGATCTCGTCGCCGTCCGGCCCGACGAAGCGGCTGACCTGCGGGACTGCGGGCACGTTGCGCCAACCGGAGGGGAGCCCGCCCAGCACCGGCGCGGTCGCCCGGCGGTGCGCGGCGCCCGCCAGCGCGGCGGCGAGGGCGGTGAGTGGGACCTGGTTGGCGGGGAGGAGCGGGGCGAAGACCTCCGGGTGCTGGTCCAGGAAACCCGTGTCGATCTCCACGGCGGCGAACGCGGGGCTGCGCAGCACCCGGACCAGCAGGTCCCGGTTGGTGGTCACCCCATGCAACTCGGACCGGGCCAGAGCGCCGGCCAGCAGCCGGGTCGCCTCCGCGCGGGTACGACCCCAGGCGATCACCTTCGCGAGCATCGAGTCGTAGTGCACCCCGACCACCGAACCGGCCACCACACCCGAGTCGAGCCGCAGACCCGGCCCGGCCAGCCCACCGAACTCGGCCGCCACCGCGCCGACGCTGAACCGGTACAGGGTCCCGGTGGCCGGCCGCCAACCCGCCGCCGCGTCCTCGGCGCAGAGGCGTACCTCGATCGCGTGTCCGGTGCTCTCCGGCAGGGTCGCCGGCAGCGGCTCGCCCTCGGCGACGAGCAGTTGTAGGCCCACCAGGTCCAGCCCGGTGCACAACTCGGTAACCGGATGCTCCACCTGAAGTCGGGTGTTCATCTCCAGGAAGAAGAACTCACCGCCCGGGGCGAGCAGAAACTCCACAGTCCCCGCGCCCAGGTAGTCGACAGCGCGCCCGGCGGCCACCGCCGCCTCGTGCAACGCCGTCCGCACCCGCTCGGACACGACCGCCGGCGCCTCCTCGACGATCTTTTGGTGGCGCCGCTGGATCGAGCACTCCCGGTCACCGAAGGCCACCACTCGGCCGTGGGCGTCACCGAAGATCTGCACCTCGACGTGCCGGCCGCGCTCGACGTACCGCTCGATGAACACGGTGCCGTCGCCGAACGCGGCAGCCGCCTCGCGGCGCGCGGAGGCGACCGCCTCGGCCAGTTCGTCGGCGGTCCGGACGATCCGCATGCCCCGGCCACCGCCGCCAGCGGACGCCTTCACCAGCACCGGAAAGTCAGTGATCTCGTCGGTGTCGGTCCAGCTCGGCAGCATCGGCACGCCCGCCTCGGCGAGCAGTGCCTTCGCCGCGAGCTTGTCGCCCATCGCGGCGATCACCTTGGCCGGCGGGCCGACCCAGGTCAGTCCCGCGTCGGTCACCGCCGCCGCGAACTCGGCGTTCTCGGCGAGGAACCCGTAGCCGGGGTGGACGGCGTCCGCGCCGCTGCGGCGGGCCGCGTCCAGGATCAGGTCGACCCGCAGGTATGTCTCGGCCGGTGAACTCCCCGGCAGGCGTACGGCCTGGTCGGCCTCGGCCACGAACGGCGCGTCGGCGTCGGCGTCCGAGTGCACGGCGACGGTCTGCACGCCCACTGCGCGGCAGGTGGCGAAGACCCGACGGGCGATCTCGCCCCGGTTGGCCACGAGCAGTCTGTTGATCATGGTGCCCTGAGCCTGCCTTTCGTTCGCGACTGCGGGACTCCGCTTCGCTGCGTTCCTCGCGCTCACGGTGCCTGCCTTTTGTTCGCGACTGCGGGACTCCGCTTCGCTGCGTTCCTCGCGCTCACGGTCTACATCCGGAAGACGCCGAAACCGTCGGCGCCCTTCACCGGTCCGTTGTGGATCGCCGATAGGCAGAGCCCGAGGACGGTCCGGGTGTCCCGGGGGTCGATCACCCCGTCGTCGTAGAGCCGGCCGGAGAGGAAGAGCGCGCCGGACTGCGACTCGATCTGCTGCTCGACCATCAAACGCATCGCCGCGTCGGAGTCCTCGTCGTAGTCGCGCCCCCGTGCGGCGGCCGCCTGCCGGGCCACGATCGACAGCACCCCCGCGAGCTGAGCCGGGCCCATCACCGCCGATTTCGCGTTCGGCCAGGTGAACAGGAACCTCGGCTCGTACGCCCGGCCGCACATGCCGTAGTTGCCCGCCCCGTAGGAGGCGCCCAGGTTCACCGTCAGGTGCGGCACCGTCGAGTTCGACACCGCGTTGATCATCAGGGCGCCGTGCTTGATGATGCCGCGCTGCTCGTACTCGGTGCCCACCATGTAGCCGGTGGTGTTCTGCAAGAAGATCAACGGGGTGTTCGAGGCGTTGGCGAGCTGGATGAACTGGGCCGCCTTCTGCGCCTCAGCGCTGAACAGCACCCCTCGGGCGTTCGCCAGCACCCCCACCGGGTAACCGTGCAGCTCACCCCAACCGGTGACCAGCGCGTCCCCGTACGCCGGCTTGAACTCGTCGAAGTCGCTGCCGTCCAGGATCCGGGCCAGCACCTCCCGCGGGTCGAACGGCACCTTCAGGTCGGCGCTGGTGATGCCGAGCAACTCCTCCGGGTCGTACTTCGGTGGCTGCGGCACCGCCGTCCGCGGCGACGGGCCCTGCTTGCGCCAGTTCAGTCGGCGGACGCACTGCCGGGCCAGCCGAATGCCGTCCCGCTCGTCGGCGGCCAGGTAGTCGGCGAGCCCGGACGTGCCGGCGTGCATCGCCGCGCCACCCAGCGACTCGTCGTCGGTGACCTCGCCGGTCGCCATCTTCACCAGCGGCGGACCGGCCAGGTAGACCTGTGACCGGTCCCGAATCATGATCACGTGGTCGGACATCCCCGGCACGTACGCGCCACCGGCCGTGGCGTTGCCGAAGACCACGCTGACAGTGGGGATGCCGGCCGCCGAGAGCCGGGTGAGGTCACGGAACACCCGACCACCGGGGATGAAGATCTCCGCCTGGGTGGGCAGGTCCGCCCCGGCCGACTCCACCAGATTGACCATGGGCAGCCGGTTGGCCAGGGCGATCTCGCCAGCCCGCCGGGTCTTGGCGAGGGACCACGGGTTGACAGCGCCGCCGCGTACCGTCGGGTCGTTGGCGACGATCAGGCACTCCACGCCCTCGACCACCCCGATGCCGGTGACCACGCTGGCCCCGACCGGGAAGTCCGAGCCGTACGCGGCGACCGGCGACAACTCCAGGAAGGGGCTGTCGGCGTCCACCAGCAGCTCGATCCGCTCCCGGGGGAGCAGCTTGCCGCGCGCGTGGTGTCGGGTCACGTACTTGTCGCCACCACCCGCCCGCGCCTGGTCCAGCGCGGCGTCCAACTCGGTCAACCGCTCCAGCAACGCCGCTCGGTTCGCCAGGTACGAGGGCGCGGACGGGTCGACTGCGCTGTCCAGTGTGGTCACCGTGCCTCCTTCGTTCGCGACTGCGGGGCTCGCAGACCCGGCTCACTCCTCGCGCTCACAGGCCCATGCCTTTCGCGATGATCTCGTTCATGATCTCGGTGGTGCCGCCACCGATGCCGAGGATCCGCGCGTCGCGGTAGTGCCGCTCCACCTCGGCGTCGCGCAGGTAGCCGAACCCGCCGTGCAACTGCAACGCCTGGTCGACGACGTGGTCGCAGGCGGCCACCGCCACGTTCTTCGCCATCGCCACCTCGGTCACCACCGGCTCGCCAGCCGCCACCCGACCCGCGACCCCGTGCACGTACGACCGGGCCGCCTCGGCCCGGGTGTGCATCTCGGCCAACCGGTGCCGGATGAGCTGCCGGCTGGCCAGCGGACGCCCGAACGTCTCCCGGTCCCGGCACCAGCGCACCGCCAACTCGACGCAGCGCTGCGCTGTCGCGTACGCCTGGGTCGCCAGCGACAGCCGTTCCGCCGCGAAGTGCTGCATGATCGCCAGGAAGCCGGTGTTCTCCGCGCCGATCCGGTTGGCGACCGGCACCCGCACGTCCGCGAAGGACAGCTCGGCGGTGTCCGAGCAGTGCCAGCCCAGCTTCTCCAACCGGCGTCCCACCGTGAACCCGGGCGACCTCTTGTCGACGACCAACAGGGTGAGTTCACCGCTGCCGGGGAAGTCGGTGCACACCGCGGTGGTCACGAAGTCGGCCCGGTGTCCGCTGGTGATGTACGTCTTCGACCCGTTCACCACGTAATGGTCGCCGTCACGGCGGGCGGTCGTGCGGATGCCGGCCACGTCCGAACCGCCGTCCGGCTCGGTGATGGCCAGCGCGCCGATCATCGTGCCGGCCAGCGTGGGCCGCACGTACCGCTCGATCAGGCTGTCGTCGGCCGTGGACGAGACGCCACCGAGCCGGCCGCCCAGCGAGCCACCGGTGCGGGCACCGGCCGCCGCGACCATGTGCGGCAACGCGATCCCGTGCGTGAACAGGGCCGCCACCAGCCCGGACGAGCCACCGGAGCGGATCAGCTCCTCGGTCACGATGATCGAGTCGAGCAGGTCACCGCCGCTGCCACCGACGGACTCCGGGAAGCCGATGCCGAGCAGACCGAGCTTCGCGGCGGTCGCGTGCAGCGCCCGAGGCACTTCGCCGGCCCGCTCCCAGTCGTCCAGGTGCGGCAACACCTCCCGGGTCACGAACGCCCGGGTCAGCTCGCGTAGTTGCCGGCGCTCCGGAGTGTCCACGATGCTCATCGGGATACCCCCGTCGCAAGGTCGGCCGGCAGGTCGACGATCCGGGCGCGCAGCAGCTCGCCGAGTGCCTTGGCCTGCGGGTCGAACCGGGTGGACGCGGCCACCCCGGCGCCGAGCAGGCCCTCGATCACGAAGTTGACGGCGCGCAGGTTCGGCAACTCGTAGCGCCGCACCGACAGCGGAGCGGTCTCGGGCACCAGCTCGGCCAGCCGTTCGACTGTCAACCAGGTCCGCAGCCACGCGTACCCGGCGTCGGAACGCGCCCAGACACCGAGGTTGGCGTCCCCGCCCTTGTCCCCGGATCGTGCGCCGACCACCTCGCCGAGCGCCCCGCGCCGGGTAGGGCCGTCGACCGCCGGGTCACCACCCGGGGCCGACTCGTCCGGCGAGGTGGGGGCGGTGCGGATCGGCGGAGCGATCGGCACCCGCTCGCCACCGGGTAGCACCGCCACGTGCGCCACCGCGCCCTGCGGCACGGCGTCGGCGGTGAAGACGCCGTACGGTGTCGCGTCACCGGGCACCGTGGTCAGCGTGCAGCCCGGGTACGAGGCCAGGGCCAACTCCACAGCGGCGGCCGAGAACGCCCGCCCGGCCCGCGCCTTGTCGCCGTCGCGCAGGTGTACGTGAAGCAGGGCGCTGGCCGCCTCGGTGTCGACGGCGTCCGGATGGTCGGTCCGGGCCAGCGTGAACTCCAGCCCGTCCTTGCCCACCGCCTCCTCGACCTGCCCCCGGACCAGTGCCGCCTTCGCCTCGACGTTCAGCCCGCAGAGGACGAACGTCATCGAGTTGCGGAAGCCGCCGAGGTTGTTGACGCCCACCTTCAGCGTGGCCGGCGGCGGTGTGCCCCGTACGCCGAAGATCCGGACTCGGTCCGCCCCGTCGGGGTGCAGCGTCACAGTGTCCAGTCGGGTGACCACGTCCGGCCCAAGGTACGCAAGCCCACCGATCTCGTAGAGCAGTTGGGCGGTGACCGTCTCCACTGTGACCGCGCCGCCGGTGCCCGGATGCTTGGTGACCACCGAGGAGCCGTCGCTGTGCACCTCGACGATCGGGAACCCGGGCCGGTGGCCGCCGTCGGGCAGCTCGGTGAAGAAGCTGAAGTTACCGCCGGTGACCTGCGCGCCGCACTCGACGAGGTGCCCCGCGACGGTGGCCCCGGCCAGCTCGTCGAGGTCGTCGCGGCCCCACCCGTACCGGGCGATGGCCGGGCCGACCACCAGCGACGCGTCGGTGACCCGGCCGGTGACCACCACGTCCGCGCCAGCGTCGAGGCAGGCGGCGATCCCGAACGCGCCGAGGTAGGCGTTGGCGCTCAACGCGTCCGGTCGCTGGATGGTGTCGCCCTCGACGTACCCGACCCGTGTCGGCAGGCCGAGCCGGTCGGCGAGCTTCTCGATGGCGGCGGCCAGGCCGGCCGGGTTCAGCCCGCCGGCGTTCGTCACGATCCGCACCCCCCGGTCGAGGGCGGTGCCGAGGCAGGTCTCCAGTTGCCGCAGGAACGTCTTCGCGTAGCCCAGGTCGGGGTCGCGCAGGCGGTCCCGGGCAAGGATCAGCATGGTCAACTCAGCGAGGTAGTCGCCGGTAAGCACGTCCAGCTCACCACCGTCGAGCATCTCCCGCCAGGCGGTGAAGCGGTCGCCGTAGAAGCCGGAGGCGTTGCCGATGCGGATCATGCCCGTACCCCGATCCCGCCGGCCGGCTGCCGGCCATCACCCGGCGGCCCGGCGAAGGCCTGCGCCACGTCGAGCCACTCGTCGGCGACCGCCCCGGTGGCGACCAGAGCGAGGTCCGCGCGGTGTCGGCGCTGGGTGACCAGCAGGCAGAAGTCCCGAGCCGGGCCGGCGACCCGGTCGGCGGCGTCCGTCGGACCCCAGCTCCAGGCCTCCCCGCCGGGCCCGACCAGCTCGACCCGGACCGGCGCCGTCGGTGCCTCCCGGCCGTGCGCGGCGAAGCCGTGTCCGAGGGTACGCACGCCCAGGTGCGCCACGTGCCGGAGTCGGTCGCTGTCGGGGCGGATCACGCCGAGGGCGTCGGCCACGTCCGCGCCGTGCGCCCAGGTCTCCATGATCCGGGCGGTGGCCATCGAGGTGGCCGACATCCGGGTGCCGTACCACGGCAGTCTGCCACCGGCCGGAACGGCAGCCAGTGCGTCGACGAGCGCGGTTCGCCCGGCCCGCCAATGGGTCAGCAGCTCGGCTGGCGGGGCGAGGAACTCCTCGGCGCCGACGTCGACGAGTCGGGTCACGTCCGGAGCGGCGGTGACCGTCGCGTAGAACGCCTCGGGATCGGTCGCGGCCAACAGCGCGACGTGGTCGGTCCAGGCGAGGTGGGCGATCTGATGCCCAATGCTCCAGCCCGGCGCGGGGGTCGGCCTCGCCCAGTCGGCCACGGGCAGGGGCGCCACCAGGGCGTCCAGCTGGGCGGACTCGTCGGCCAGGTCCGTGAGCAGGTCGCTGAGGTCGACCATGGTGCCTCCGGTCGGTGGTGGCCGGTGCGGCCGGCGGTCAGGGCGTGAGCAGGGTGGCGAGCTGGCGCTTCCAGGTGGTCAACAGGGCGGCCCGGCGGGCGGAGTCGTCGCTGAGCAGGTTGGCCACCCCGAGCCCACGGAGCAGATCGAGCGTGGCCTGCACCGCTTCGCGGACACCGGGTCTCCGCTCGTCGACACCGAGCAGGGCGACGGTGAGCCGGTGCATCTCCCGCCCGACCGTCGCCTCCAGCGGCACCAGGGCGTCACGCAGCTCCCGATCGGTGCGGGCGGCGACCCAGAGCTCCAGCGCGGCTACGAACAGCGGCCCGGTGAAGGCCACGGCGAGCAGGTCGACAACCCGGTCCAACCGCTGCGGGCCGGCCGGCAGCGCCTCGGCCTCGGTACGCAACTCGTCGGCCCGGCGCTCGGCCAGATGGGCCACGGCGGCCGTCACCAGCGCCGCCTTCGTCGGGTAGTGATGCAGCTGTGCCCCGCGCGAAACACCGGCCCGCGCCGCGACGACTGTGGTCGTGGTGCCGGACCAACCGTGCTCGATCAGGCAGTCGACTGTCGCCTCCAGCAGCCGGGCCTGGGTGGCGCGGCTGCGTTCCTGCTGAGGGACACGCGTCGATGAGGTGGGCACGGAGACAGCCTGCTGCCTACGAAACAAACAGTCAAGACTGACTTTTTCTGAGCTGGTGACGCTCCGGTGGCTCGCGGTGGGGTGAGGCGGGGCGGGGCGGGAGGTCGGCATGGGTGGCTCGTCGCGCTATGGAGCTGATGTCACAAACGAATCGCCCGTCGACCGTGCCCGTCGACGTCGTCCGACCGTGCCCGTCGACCTCGTTCGAGCATCGGCCTGCCGATCACCTACGGCTGATGCCGCAAACGATTCAGCTCCAAAGGCTCCCAGAGTGGCATTCCGCCGTCCGTCCGTCCGCCGTCCGTCCGTCCGCCGTCCGTCCGTCCGCCGTCCGTCCGCCGTCCGTCCGCCGCCCGGCTCAGTGCCTGCTCAGCGGCCGTCGCGGGGGCCGAAGGCGGTCAGCGCGTCGACGTCGCTGTGCTGGGAGCGCAGGTACTCGTCGGCCCAGGCGGCGGCGTCGGGGAAGGTCGACTCGGCCGCCACCCGGGCGCAGGCCGCGTCCACGTCGAAGGCGGTGCGGCGCAGTTGGACGCCTGGCCCGAGCAGCGCCCACCACGCGCCCGCGCCCCCGTACGGCATGCCGATGCTGCCCGGGTTGACCACCAGACGCCGGTCGACCAGCCGGGTGAACGGCATGTGTGTGTGGCCGCAGACCACCGTGGAGACCTCGGCGGGGAGACCGTCGAACACCTCCACCCAGCGCGCCATCCGGGAGTCGACGAGCACCACCTCCTCGTCGTCGCGGGGCGTGGCGTGACAGAACAGCGTCGGCCCGAGGCCGTCGATCTCCAGCGTCGCCGTCGCCGGCAGCCCGGCGAGCCGGGCCACCTGGTCGTCGCGCAACTGCCCGGCGGCCCAGTTCGACACCTCGATCGACGCAGGGCGGCCGGACCGGGCCTCGACCAGCTCGCGGTCGGCATTGCCGCCGACCCAGCACACCCGGTCGCCCAGGCCGGCGAGCACGTCCAGCACCTCGACCGGTTGCGGGCCCGCGGCGATGTCACCGGTGAGCACGATCAGATCGGCGGTGGCGACGTCCGGCTCGGCCAGTACGGCCTCCAGCGCCGGCAGGACACCATGGATGTCGGAGAGCACCGCTACTCGGTTCACCATGCGCCCCACCCTCACCGGGGGCCCCGCCTCCAGGCCAGCGATTCTGCGTCAGGCAGACGGCAAACGTCCCCGCCTACCGTCGGTGACGGCGGGCGGGGACGTCGGGTGCTGCTCAGACGCGGGCGCGACGGGCCAGGCGCTCCGGGTCCAGGATGATGATGCTCTTGCCGTCCAACCGCAGCCAGCCACGCGAGGCGAAGTCGGCAAGCGCCTTGTTGACGGTCTCCCGGGAGGCGCCGACGAGCTGGGCGATCTCCTCCTGGGTGAGGTCGTGGGTCACCCGCAGAACGCCGCCGTCGCGGGTGCCGAAGCGGCCCGCCATCTGGAGCAGGTTCTTGGCGACCCGGCCCGGCACATCCGTGAAGATCAGGTCGGCGAGCGAGTCGTTGGTCCGGCGCAGCCGCCGGGCGAGCACCCGGAGCAACTGCTCGGCGATCTCCGGGCGGTTGTTGAGCCACGGCCGCAGCGCCTGCTTACGCAGCCGCACCAGCCGGGTGTCGGTCACCGCGGTGGCGGTCGCCGTGCGCGGACCCGGGTCGAAGAGCGACAGCTCACCGACCATGTCCGACGGCCCCATCACCGCGATGAGATTCTGCCGGCCGTCCGCTGCGCGGCGACCAACCTTGATCTTCCCGGACAGCAGGATGTAGAGGCTGTCACCGGGCTCGCCCTCATTGAAAACGATCTCGCCCTTGCGGACCTCGATCGTCTCCATCTCCTTGGCAAGCGCCTCGGCAGCTTCCGGGTCAACACCCTGGAAGATCCCGCTGCGGGCCAGTACCTCGTCCATTGCGCACCTCCGGTTGCGCGTGCCGTCCGTCGGCCGGGGCCGCCGTCCGCTGATCCCCTCGCGCGCCGCCAAGTCTAGGCGCACGTGAGCATGAATCAGAGGTCGCCCCTGGAATCTTGATCGGTGGGCGTAACCTGCCCGACGTGCTGAGCGAGCCGACTCTGACCAGCCGCGCCGAGGACGGGCGGCGCGTCCCGCTGCTCGTCTGGCGCGCGGACGTGCCTCTGCGGGCGGTCAGCAGTGCCCCGCTGGGCGGTGGCATCGGGGTCCGGCGGTGGGTGTTGAACGCGACGGTACCGATGTCGTACGACCGGGAGGACCCTGCGGCCCACCTGGCCTCGCTCGCCGCCGAGCTTGCTCTCGACGGGCCCGGGATCGGTCTGCTGACCGGCGTCGATGTGACAGAGGTGATGGGGCGAACCGACGCCGGGGTGCGGGCCTGGGCGACGGTCGGGCTCGGCACGCCGGTGCCCGCTGCCGCTCCGGCGCCGGCCGCGCTCACCGAACGCGTCGGCACTGTCAACATCGTGGTGTACGTGCCGGCCCGGCTCGCCGACTCGGCGCTGGTCAACGCGGTGGCCACGGCGACCGAGGCGAAGACCCAGGCGATCGCCGAGCTGGGGGTGCCGGGGACCGGCACGCCCACCGACGCGGTCACAGTGCTCTGCCCGGTGGACGGGCCGGAGGCCGCGTACGGCGGGCCGCGCTCCACCTGGGGCGCTCCGCTCGCCCGAGCGGTGCACGCGGCGGTGCTCGCCGGGGGTTCCCGGCCGGTCGTGCCGTGGTCCGACCAGCTCAGCGGCGCAAAGTCCAACCGATCGGCTGTCGTCGGCGCGTTTGACGACCGGTAGGGTCGCGGGCGATGTATGCTCCCGCCCCCCTCGCGTCCCGCCCGCGCCGCCGCCGCCTCGCCCTCGCCCTCGCCCTCGCCGCGCTGCTGGCTGCCCTCCTCGTGGCCGGCTGTGCCGACTCCGGTGGTGAGGCACCCGTCTGGCAGCCCGGCGCTGGAGGTGGTGGCACCGGCGCGCCGGTCTCCACGGCTGGCCCGAAGGCCACCGCGCCCGCATCGTCAGGTCAGGGTGGCGCGATCTCGCTCTCGGCCACCGGCGACATCATCATGGGCAACGCGCCCAGCCGGCTGCCCGCCGCCGGCGGCAAGGGCTTCTTCAACTCGGTCACCGAGGCGCTCAAGGCCGACCTGGTGATGGGCAACCTGGAAGAGCCGCTGACCGTCGACACCGGCACCGGCAAGTGCGGGGCGAACTCCACCCGCTGCTTCCAGTTCCGCGCCCCGCCGGAGTACGCCGCCCACCTGCGCGACGCCGGCTTCGACGTGCTCAACCAGGCCAACAACCATGGCTACGACTACGGGCCCAAGGGCTACGAGAACACCCAGAAGGCCCTGAAGAAGTACGACCTGGAGCACACCGGCGCACCGAACGAGATCACGGTGGTCGACGTCAAGGGCGTCAAGGTCGCCGTCGCCGGCTTCTCGTCGTACGTCTGGTCCAACAGCCTCGTCGACATCGACAAGGCCAAGGCGGTGGTCGCCAAGGCCGCCACCATGGCCGACCTGGTAGTGGTGCAGGTGCACATGGGTGGCGAGGGCGCCGACAAGACCCGGGTGAAGCCGGGCACCGAGATGTTCCTCGGCGAGAACCGGGGCGACCCGGTGAAGTTCTCGCACGCCATGATCGACGCCGGCGCCGACCTGATCGTCGGGCACGGCCCGCACGTGCTGCGCGGGATGGAGTTCTACAACGGGCGCCTGATCGCGTACAGCCTTGGCAACTTCGCCGGCGGCGGCAACTCGCTGAGCAACGCCGGCCGCCTCGGCTGGGGCGGGGTGCTGAAGGTGTCGCTCAAGCCGGACGGCAGTTGGGCCGGCGGCTCGTTCACCTCGACGTACATGAACTCCGCCGGGAAGCCGACCATGGACCCGGACGACCGGGGCCTGGGCCTGGTCACCGAGTTGAGCCGCGCCGACTTCCCGAAGGGCGGCGCTCGCCTCGACGGGCAGGGAAAGATCTCGGCACCGACCGCTGGCTGACCCGACGAGGAGCGTCCGGGGTGCGACGTAGGCTGACCGTCGTGACCAGTAGCCCTCCCGGTGCCAGCGAGACCGATCTCGGGCGCAAACGCCGTGCCCGCAAGATCGGCCGGGTGCTGGCCGAGACGCATCCCGACGCGCATTGTGAGCTGGACCACTCCAACGCTCTGGAGCTGGCCGTCGCCACGATCCTGTCCGCGCAGTGCACGGACAAGAAGGTCAACGAGGTCACCCCGAAGCTCTTCGCCCGCTACCCGAGCGCTGCCGCGTACGCCGGCGCCGACCGGGGCGAGATGGAGGAGCTGATCCGGCCCACCGGCTTCTACCGCAACAAGACCGACTCACTGCTCAAGCTCGGTCAGGCCCTCCTCGACCGGTACGACGGCGCGGTCCCGGGCCGGCTCGTCGACCTGGTGACGCTCCCCGGCATCGGCCGCAAGACCGCCAACGTGATCCTGGGCAACGCCTTCGACGTCCCGGGAATCACTGTCGACACGCACTTCCAGCGGCTGGTCCACCGGTGGCGGCTGACCACCGAGACCGACCCGGTCAAGATCGAGCACGCGATCGGCGCGCTGTACGACAAGCGCGATTGGACCATGCTCTCGCACCGGATCATCTTCCACGGGCGACGGGTCTGCCACGCCCGCAAGCCGGCCTGCGGCGCCTGCACGCTCGCGAAGCTCTGCCCTTCGTACGGTACCGGCCCGACCGAGCCGGCGGCCGCCGCCAAGCTGCTCAAGGGCCCTCGGGCGCGCGACCTCGCGGTGGCTGCCGGAGTCGACCCGGAGTTGGTGCCGGCGCAGGCGATCGCGGCGGAGGTGCCGTGAACCGCCGACTCGCCCTCGCCGTCCTGCCGCTGCTGCTGGTCGTCACCGGTTGCACCAGCGGCCCCACCGACGACGAGCCAGCTCCCCGTCCGGCCGCGGCTGAGCGACCGTCCCCGTTCCGGGACTGCACAACGCTGAGCACGGCACCCACCGCCGCGCCGCCCGGCGCCGGCACGGCGGCCCCCGCAACGGCGACTCCCGCGTCGCCCGGCTCGGGGCCGACGGCCTCCGGCACGACGGCCCGCGCCGCTGGCGGGTCGGCGCTGCCCGAGCTGACGCTCTCCTGCTTCACCGGCGGTGCCCCCGTCGTGCTGCGGGAGGTGGCCGGGCCGGCGGTGATCAACGTGTGGGCTTCCTGGTGCCCGCCGTGCCGTAAGGAGCTGCCCGCCTTCCAACGCCTCAGCGAGCGGGCCGCCGGTCAGCTCCAGGTGGTCGGTGTCAACAGTCGGGACAGCCGGGGCGGCGCCCAGTCCATCGGTGAGGACTTCGGCGTCCGGTTCCCGATCCTGGTGGATCAGGGCGAGGCGCTACAGCGCGAGCTGAAGCGCAACGCCATTCCGCTGACCCTCTTCGTCGACGCCGACGGTCAGCTCCGGCACGTCGACGCCAGCGGTGCTCTCGACGACGCCAAGCTCGCCAAGCTGGTCCGCCAGCACCTCGGCCTGGCGGTGCCGGCGTGACCCGTCGGCCACCCGAGTGGATCGAGCCGTTGCTGACCCGGCTGGGCACCGCCCGCGCCGAGGACTTCACCAGGCTGACCACGCCGGCCGAGGGCGGTCGGGAGAGCGCCGTGCTGGTGCTGCTCGGCGAGCAGCCCGGCGCGGGTCCCGACGTGCTGGTCCTGCAACGCGCCGCCACCCTGCGCAACCACGCCGGCCAGCCCGCCTTTCCCGGGGGGGCGGCCGACCCGGAGGACGCCGACGTCCGCGCCACCGCCCTGCGCGAGGCGAACGAGGAGGTGGGCCTCGACCCGGGCAGCGTGACAGTGCTGGCCGAGCTGCCGAAACTGTGGATCCCGGTCAGCGACTTCGTGGTCACGCCGGTGCTGGCCTGGTGGCACGACCCGCACCCGGTGCACCCACGGGAGCCGGCCGAGGTGGCGCACGTCGCCCGCCTGCCGGTCAGCGAGTTGGTCGATCCGGCCAACCGACTGCGCGTCCGGCACCCGAGCGGCTGGATCGGGCCGGCGTTCTCGGCGCGCGGGATGCTCGTCTGGGGCTTCACCGCCGGGGTGCTCGCCACACTGCTCGAGATGGGCGGCTGGGCCCGTCCATGGCCGCGCGGCCGGGTGGTGGAGCTTCCGCCGACCGGGGCGACACCGGCCCCGTCCGCAGGCACCGACGAGGCAGACGAGAACGCCCTGCGCTGACCGCACGGTCACCATCCGCAAGCGATGGTCATCCGGTGGGCACACTGCCCGTACGCTTGACCCGTGTCCGTCGTGGATCTCGTCCTGCTGCTGCTCATGCTCGTGTTCGCGATCAGCGGATACCGCCAGGGTTTCGTCATCGGCGTCACGTCGTTGTCCGGCTTCTTCCTGGGTCTGCTGCTGGGTCTCCAGCTCGGGCCGCTGTTCGCCAGACAGTTCGTGGACGCCGGCACCCGTGTGCTGATCTCGCTGGTGGCCATCTTCGGGCTGGCGGTGGTCGGGCAGGCACTCGCCGGTTGGCTCGGCTCGCACCTGCGTAAGACGATCACCAGCGACGTGGGCAAACGGGCCGACGACGTCGGTGGCGCGCTCGTCTCGCTGTTCGCGGTGCTCCTGCTCGCCTGGCTGGTCGCCGTGCCGCTCGGCTCGTCCTCGGTGCCCTGGCTCGCCGCCTCGGTCCGCAACAGCGCGTTGATCACGGTGGTCAACCAGGTCCTGCCGGAGCAGGCCCACGAGCTGTCCACGGCGCTGGAGGACACCGTCGACACCGACGGGTTCCCGGACGTCTTCGGTGACCTCGCGCCCACCCGGGCCCGCCAGGTCGACCCGCCGGACCCGGCGCTGGCCGGCTCGCAGATCGTGGTCAGCGGTCAGCAGTCGGTCGTGAAGGTGCTCGGCTCCGCGCCCAGCTGCTCGCGCCGGATCGAGGGGTCCGGCTTCGTGTACGCCGACGACCGGGTGATGACAAACGCGCACGTGGTGGCCGGCACCCGTTCGGTAGCCGTGGAGCTGGGCGGCGAGCGGTACGACGGCAAGGTGGTGGTCTACGACCCGAACCGGGATCTCGCGGTGCTGCTCGTGCCCGGGCTGCCCGGGCCGTCCCTGCGGTTCGCCGCCGGCAACGCGGGCAGCGGCTCCGACGCCATCGTGCTGGGCTTCCCGCTCGACGGCCCGTACAACGCGCAGTCGGCGCGGGTCCGGGACGTCGACCGGATCAAGGGGCCGGACATCTACTCGTCCACCGAGGTGACCCGGGAGATCTACACGATCCGGGCGCTGGTGCGCAGCGGCAACTCGGGCGGCCCGCTGCTGTCCGCCAACGGCCTGGTGCTCGGCGTGATCTTCGCGGCGGCGTCCGACGACCCGAACACCGGCTTCGCCGTGACGGCGGCCGAGGCCCGCCCGGTGGCGTTGGCCGGTGCCGAACGCAACCGGCAGGTCGCCACCGGTGAGTGCACCTGAGCGTCGCTGCGGGGCCAGCTCAGCCCTGAGCCGGCAGGGCGCGACGCCTGACTGTCGGTAGCGTCGCCCGCCCCCACCGCAGGCCCCGGTCCAGCACCGCGCGGGCCATGATCGCGACGCACGTGCCGCCGTTGAGGAAGGACGCCACCACGTCGCTCGGGTGGTGCATCCCCCGGTACATCCGGGTCAGCGCCACGCCCAGCGGCACCATCAGCAGCAGTGTCCACCAGGTGACCTTCGCTCCGGTGCTTCGCGCCCGTAGCGCCAGCAGCACGGCGATGCCGACGTAGAGCGCCACCGACGCCGAGGTGTGCCCGGACGGAAAGCTCGACGTGGGTGGCGACACGTCCATGTGCTCCACCGCCGGTCGCTGTCGGTCGATCGCCAGCGTGGTCAGCAGGAACACCAGTGCCTGGGCGGTCACCGCCGCGCACAGGAACAGCGGCTCGCGCCAGCGCTTCAGCCAGAGCCGCAGCGTCAACGCCACCAGCACGGTGACCACGACGATCATCTGGGTGCTGGCCAGCGTGCTGAACACCAGCGAGACGTTGTTCCAGTCGCCGGTGCGGTCGGCGGCCAACTCGCGGTTCACCGCGTCCTCCACGGTGAACGGCCAGGTACTGGCGAACACCCGGGTGACCAGCACCCCGAGCAGCACCATGAGCCCGAGCAGGAGGGACACCGGCAGCAGCACCCGCCGGACGATCTGGACCACGGTCTCGGACATGGGTCGGCCAGTACCCGGCCGACCTCTCCGTCACTCCTCAGGCCGCTCCCGGGTGCCGCTCGACCTCGGGCGCGACGCCGTCGCGGGTCGGCCGGACCGGCCGCAGACCGGTGTGTGCCCGCCAACTGGTGAACGCGGCGGTGGTGGCCGCGACCACTGCCACACCCAGCAACCATCCACCCACCACGTCGCTCGTGAAGTGCACGCCCAGCGTCACCCTGCTCAGCCCGGTCACCACTGTGAGCAGGACCGCCGCCACCCAGAGCGCGGCCCGCGCCGCCCCGCGCCCGGCGTACGGCAGGAGCACCAGCAGCAGCACCCCGGCGGCCAGGGTGGCGTTCAGCGCGTGCCCGGAGGGGAACGAGTAGCCGGCGGCCCGGGCCACCGGGTCCAGCAACTCCGGCCGGTCCCGGCCGACCAGCAACTTGAGCAGCGGACCGACCAACCCGCCGACGACCATGGTGGTGGCCGCCCAGAGGGCCAGCCGGCGGGCTCCCCGGCGCAGCAGCCAGACCACCAGGAGCAGGGCGACGGCGCGCAGTGGCATCGGTGCGAACACCTCGGTCCAGACCCGCATCAGCACGACCCAGGCCGGGTGATCCTGGGCGTAGCCGTGCAGCGCGTCGGTGACCGCCGTGTCCAGCCGGTGCAGCGGTGCCCAGGCGCCGAGCACCAGCAGTGTGAGCAGCGCGAACGGCACCAGCACCAGGAACGCCGCAGTGGCGGCGAGAGTGAGTCGTAGACCCAGCGCGTGATCCCTGTCGAATCGGCGGTGTCGCCAGGACGGCTGGCCGGTGGGGGCGAGGGTGGGCGGCCGGTGCGTACTCATGCGTCCGTTCTACCCGGCCGGGCAGCCGGTCAGGCCTGCCGGTCGGCCTCGATCAACGAGTCCGCTGACGCAGCCGGCGCACCATCACTGCCGCACCACCGACCAGAGCGACGAGGAGCACGACAGTGGTCCACAGTTGCTTCGGAGCGGAGGTGTCCTGACCGCCCGCCGCCCGAGCCGTCCAGCGGCTCTGCTGACCGGACGCCGCGAGACCGAGTGGATCGGCACCGGCACCGGCCACCGGATCGTCGTCGACCGAGCCGGGCGCCGGACCGAAACCGGTCACGCCCGGCGACGTCTGGTCGTCCAGCGGGTTGGCGGTCACCGGCGGCACCTGAGCGGTCAACGCGGCCACCGGGTCGACCACCCCGTACCCGAAGCGGTCGTCCCGCCCGGTGGGGCCCAGGTCCCGGGCGGTGGCCAACAACCGGTTGACCACCTCACCGGCTGGCATCTGCGGATAGCGGGATCGGACCAGCGCGGCGGTCGCCGCCACCAGTGGCGCGGCGAAGCTGGTGCCCTGCACCCGCCAGTACCCGCTGGGAGGCTTGGCGCCGACCAGCCCGCTGGCGGGGGCGGTGAGCACCGTCGCCCGGCCGGTGATCGAGCCGGACCACATGTTGTCGCTGCTGCGTTCGAGACCGGAGACCGCGATCACGCCCGGCTCCCGCGCCGGATACCAGACCTTGGTGCTGGTGGAGGTGGCCAGGTTGCCGGTGCAGGCGATCACGACCACGTCCCGGACGAACGCGTAGTCCAGGGCGGCGGCCAGGGCCGGGCTGTCGCCGCTGCCGCCCAGCGACAGATTGATCACGCGGGCGCCGTTGTCGACCGCCCAGCGGACCCCCTGGGCGACGATCAGCGCGTCGTCGTACCGGTTCTCCTCATCGAGCACGCGGACCGGCAGGATCCGGGCGTCCGGTGCAAGGCCGACCACGCCCCGCTTGTCGTCGTTGCGCCCGGCGATCAGGCCGGCGACAGTGGTGCCGTGACCCACCGGATCCGGGCCCGGCGCACCACCGGGGCCGACCAGGTCCTTGCCGGGCAGCACCTGGCCAACCAGGTCGGGGTGGTTTCCGTCCACTCCGGAGTCGACCACCGCCACTGTCACGCCCCGGCCGGTCGAACTGCGCCACGCCGTCTCGGCCTGCAACTCGTCGAGCTGCCACTGCTCGTCGCGGACCTGGTCGGTGCGGGCGATGGCGTCACCGGGGGCGAACGCCATCGGCGCGCCGGCGAGCTGTCCACCGTTGGTGGGCGTGGCGACCGGCACGGCTGCCGCGGTCGGGGCCACGACGGCAAGCGCCGCGGCCACGCCGAGCAGCGCCCGGCCGGTCGCTCGTCGGGCCGCTGACGGACCGCTGTGCCGCACCCCAGTCACATACCCAGCCATTCATCCCGACGGAACCATGACGATCGGAGATTACCGGTTTCCCCACCCGTCACGGGAAGAACCGGCGAGTCAGGTCATTGCGGCGGCAGTTGCGCCAGCTGAACAAGGCGTACGCCCTCCCGCCGGGTGACCAGCCGACCACGCCCCGGCGGCAGCGGTCCGGGGCGCACCGGCCCGACGAGCGCGCCCTCCTCGGGGCTGCCCGCCATCACCAGGCCGGCCGTGGACAGCTCGCGCAGGCGCTGCACGATCGGCTCGTACTGTGCCCGGCTCGCCCCACCGGACCGGCGGGCCAGCACCAGGTGCAGCCCGATGTCCCGGGCGTGCGGAAGGTGCTCCTCCAGTGCGCGCAACGGGTTCGCCGGCCCCGCCGCCACCAGGTCGTAGTCGTCCACCAGCACGAACAGCTCCGGCCCGGACCACCAGGACCGGTCCCGCAGCTGCTGCGGGGTGACCTCCGGCCCGGGAGCCCGCCGCTCCAGGTAACCGGCGGCCGACTCGACCAGGTCGGCGGTGTGTGCCGCCGCGGTGCCGTACCCGATCAGGTGTGGCGTCTCGATGGCACCGAGCAGGCTGCGCCGGTAGTCGACGAGGATCACCCGGGCCTGCTCGGGAGTGAACCGGGTGATGATCGACGTGGCCAGCGCGCGCAGGAACGACGACTTGCCGCACTCCGAATCCCCGAAGACCACGAAGTGCGGCTCGGTGGCGAAGTCGAGCAACACCGGGCGCAGGTCCGCCTCCGCGATCCCGATCGGCAGCCGCAGCCCGGTCGTCGAGGCGAGGTCCAGATCGGCGTACGGCAGCACCGGCGGCAGGAGCCGCACCCGGGGCGCCGGAGCGCCCGCCCACCCGTCGGCGACCCTCTTGACCAGGTCGGCGGTGTCGCCGCCGGCGGTACCGAGCTGGGGCAGCGCGGTGAGGAAGTGCAGGCCCTCAGCGGTCACCCCCCGGCCGGAGCGCTCGGGCACGTTGGCGGCCGCGCGCCGGGCCACCAACGAGTCGGTCGGGTCCCCGAGGCGCAGCTCCAGCCGGGAGCCGAACAGGTCCCGGATCGCCGGGCGGAAATCCAGCCAGCGCAGCCCCGTGGCGACCACGTGCACCCCGTACGACAGGCCCCGGGTGGCGAGGTCGGTGACGAGTGGCTCCAGGTCGTCGTACTCCCCGCGGATGGTGCTCCACCCGTCGATCACCAGGAACACGTCGCCGTACGGGTCGGCTCCCGGCTGGCCTGCCGTCCCCGCTGCCCCTCGACGCTGCCGGTACGCGGCCATCGACTCCACGCCCAGCTCCGCGAAGCGGCGTTCCCGGTCGACCAACAGGGTGGTCATCTCGCCGACGGTGCGTCGTACGGCGGTCGGGTCGGCGCGGCCGGTCACCCCGCCGACGTGCGGAAGGTCGCGCAGCGCGGCCAACCCGCCGCCGCCGAAGTCGAGGCAGTAGACCTGCACCTCGGCCGGTGTGTGGGTGAGCGCCAGCGCGCAGATCAGCGTGCGCAGGGCTGTGGACTTGCCGCTCTGCGGCGCACCGACCACAGCGACGTGCCCGGCAGCGCCGTCCAGAGCCAGCCAGAGCAGGTCCCGGCGCTGCTCCAACGGTTTGTCCACCACCGCCATCGGCACGCCGAGTGCCCCGTGCAGCTCCGGGTTGCCGACTGTCAGCCCGCGTTTCGGGTGCACCTCGACCGGACCGAGCAGCTCGTCCAGGGCCGGTGGCTGGCCGAGCGGCGGGAGCCAGACCTGGTGCGCCGGCGGGCCCTGCCCGACGAGCCGGTCCACCAGCAGGTCGAGCAGCGTCCTGGTGCCCTCCTCCTCCGTGACGACGGGCACGACCGGGGCCGTCGGCTCGGGCACCGGTACGACATGGGTGGTGAAGGTGAGCAGCCGCGCGCCCCCCTCGGTGGCGACGCCGCCCGACGCGGCCCGACGGCGGACGGCACCGGAGACGTACGCGGCCTTGAAGCGGGCCAGCGGGTCGGTGCCGGCACGCAGGTAGCCGTGGCCCGGTGAGCGGGGCAGCTCGTGCGCGTCCGCCACGCCGAGCACCGTCCGGGACTCCAGCGCCGAGAAGGTGCGCAACCCGATCCGGTACGAGAGGTGGGTGTCCAACCCGCGGAGCCGGCCCTCCTCCAGGCGCTGGCTGGCGAGCAGCAGGTGCACGCCGAGCGACCGGCCCAGCCGACCGATCTGCACGAACAGGTCGATGAAGTCGGGCTTGGCGGAGAGCAGCTCCGAGAATTCGTCGCAGATCAGCAGCAACGACGGCAGCGGGGCGAGCGGGCTGCCGGCCGCCCTGGCCCGCTCGTAGTCGCGCACGCTGGCGAAGTTGCCGGCCCGCCGCAGCAACTCCTGGCGGCGCACCAACTCCCCGTTGATCGCGTCCACCATGCGGTCGACAAGGGGCAACGCGTCGGCCAGGTTGGTGATCACGGCCGCGGTGTGCGGCAGCCTGTCGAACGAGGTGAAGGTGGCGCCACCCTTGAAGTCGACGAGCACGAAGTTGAGCTGCTCGGAGCTGTGCGTGGCGGCGAGCCCCAGCACCAGCGTGCGGAGCAGCTCGGACTTGCCGGAGCCGGTCGCCCCGATGAGCAGGCCGTGCGGGCCCATGCCGTCCTGGGCGGACTCCTTGAGGTCCAGCTCGATGGCGCCGCCGTCCGCGCCCACCCCGATCGGCACCCGCAACCGGTCTCGTGCCGAGCGCGGCAACCAGCCCTGTTCCGCAGTGAAGCTCTCCGGGTCACCGAGGCCCAGCAGCTCGGGGAGGCCCAGGTCGGCCTGGAGCGGGGCGTCCGGCCCTCTGGCCGCGCCGGCGAGACGCAGCGGCGCCAACCGTCGGGCGACCGCTTCGGCGTCGGCCAGGTCCAACTGGTCGGCGGTGCCCACCTCGGCGTGCCCGTCGGACGACCGCGAGTGCAGCCGCCGGCCGTGCAACTCCAGCAGCAGCGCGTACCGGTCCAGCAGTCGGGGCGGCGGGGTGTCCAGGTCCAGCACTGTGACCGCGTCGATGCCGCCGTCGCCGGTCAGGTCACTTGCACCGGTCAGGTCGCCGCCGTCGAGGACCACCACCACGTGCGGACCGTCGGTGGCCGGGCCGGCCGGGCTGAACCGGGACCGGGTGGCCAGCACGTCGGCCAGCAGCGACTCCAGCTCGGCGGCCGAGCTGGTGACCAGGCGTACCGGGCCGAGCGCGTCGGTGCGGGCGGGATGGTGGGCGTGCGGGAGCCACTTCACCCACTCCCAGCAGGCGCGGCGCTCCGGCCCGGCGCAGACCGCGACGAGCAGCTCGTCGGGGGCGTGGAAGACCGCCAACTGGGTCAGCACGGCCCGGACCAGCGCCTGTGCCGCCGGGTCGCCGGTGGGTGGCCCGCCGGTGGTCGGGGTGGTCGCCCGGCCGCGGCCGGCGGATCGCACGTGCACCCGGGCGAAGCTGCGCAGCGACAGCGCCACCGGCAGGTCCGGAACCACGGAGTACGCGTCCAGGAAGCGGCGTAGCGCGCCGGCGGTCATCGGCTCGAGCTCCTCCAGCGGCCGGGTGACCGGTGGGACCAGTGGGGTGGCCAGTGTCTGCGGCCCGACGGCGACCCGCACCACAGCGAAATCGGGGTCGGCCGGGCGCCGCTCCCAGACCCGGTGGCTGTCCACGGTCGACCAGAGCCGGCCCGGATCCGGATGCCTGTAGAAGACCCCGGCCCGTTGCTGGCCCGCGGTCCGTCGGACCCGCCGCCGCAGCGTGGCCAGGTGGCGTAGGTACTCCCTGCGGGCGGCCATCATCTCGGACTTCTTCGGGGTGCCGGAGGCACTGCCCCAGGACGTCACGAGCATCGCCAACGAGGAGAGCCCGAACATGCCGCCCACCACGTACGAGTAGGCCCCACCGCCCCGACCGAACATCATCGCCATCGCGACCGTGCCGCCGAGCATGGGCAGCAGCATGAGCATCTGCTGCCACCGCCCGCCGGTCACCACGGGGATCTCCGGCGGTGCGTCGACCGACAGCTCACCGGCGGGAATCTCCGGCGCTGGTCGGCGCGGCGGGCGCTTGATGACGACGGTGGACACTCGGCCTCCTGACAGCGCTGGGTAACCCGAGCCTGGCTCATGGTAGGTAAAGTCCTGTCGTCCGCGCAGCCTCCGATCCCAGTCGATATGGAGACCAGTCGATGACTACCGGGCTGGCACGCGTCACCATCAGCGCGCCGCAACGACGGGTGGACGTCGCCCTGCCGGAGCAGGTGCCCCTGGCCGAGTTGCTGCCCGACGTGCTCCGGCACGCCGGTGTCGGGCTCGCCGACGACGGCGAGCAGCACGGCGGTTGGGTGCTCCGCCGCACCGACGGGGCGTTGCTGGTTACCGCACAGGCGCTCCTGCCGCAGGGGGTCCGCGACGGTGAGGTGCTGCACCTCGTGCCGGCCCGCGCGCACTGGCCCGAGTTGGAGTACGACGACGTCATCGAGGCGATCGCCGACGGTGCACGCCGCCGCGGCGGCGCCTGGTCGCCGACCGCCACCCGGGCAGCCGGTCTGGCCGGTGCCGCCGTACCGCTCGGGGTCGGACTGCTCGCGCTGCTCGCCGGTGGCCCGACGCTCCGGGTCGGTTGGCTGACGGCCGTCGCGGTGGCGCTGGTGCTCACAGTGGCCGGCGCGGTCGCCTCCCGTGCCAACGGGGACGGCGCCGCAGGGGCGACGCTCGGCGGCTACGCGCTGCCGTACGCGTTCACTGCCGGTGCCCTGGCCGTCGGCTCCGGCGACCCGGTCGGGCCGATCGGGCCGGTCCGCTGGGTGGGCGCTCCCGAACTGCTGGCCGGCTCGGTCGCGCTGCTGCTGGCCGCGTTGATCGGTCTCCTCGGGGTGGCCAGTCGGCTGCGGGTCTTCGTGGCCGGTGTCACTGTCGGCCTGGTCGGCGCGGCGGCCGCGCTCGGTGGGCTGCTGATGACCACGGCCGGTACGGCGGCGGTGCTGCTCAGCGCACTGGTCTTCGCCGTCGGCGTGATTCCGCTGCTGGCCATCCGACTGGGCAAGCTGCCCCTGCCGCCGATCACCCTGCCGGCCGCCACCTCGGCGGAGGAGCCGGAGCGGGTGCGGGATCTGCCGGACCGGGGTCGGGTGCACGCCGCGGTGATCCGCACCGAGGAGATTCTCACCGGGATGCTGATCGGCCACGCCCTGCTGGTGGCGGCCACCGCTGTCGTACTGGTGGTCGCCGGTGGCACGGCCGGCCGGGTGCTGGTGGCGGTCACCTCGGCCGTGCTGCTGCTGCGGTCGCGGCTGTTCGTGGCGCTGCGACACCGGGTGCCGACGGTGCTCGCCGGGCTGGCCGGCTACGCGGCGCTGGGTGCCGTGCTGGTCGCTCGGGCCGACGGGACCGGGCGGTTGGTGCTGGTCCTGGGCGGGGCTGCGCTGGCCCTGGTGGCGGTCGCCAGCGGCACCGGGTACGCCCGCCGGCCGGTCTCGCCGTACCTCGGGAGGATCGCGGACCTCACCGACACGGCCCTGGTGGTCGCCGTGGTGCCGATCGCCTGCGCAGTGCTCGACCTGTACGACCGGGCCCGAGGGCTGCTCGGTTGAGCGGCCCCCGGGCCCGGTGCGTCAGCGGTCGTCAGTGCATGGATTCGCCGCGGGCCTCGGCGTCCCTGGCTCGCTTGTAGGAGGCGTGGATCTCGGCCTCGGCCTCGGTGCGGCCGACCCAGGTCGCGCCCTCCACCGACTTGCCGGGCTCCAAGTCCTTGTACACCTCGAAGAAGTGCTGGATCTCCAGGCGGTCGAACTCGCCGAGGTGGTGGATGTCGCGCAGGTGCTCCTGGCGAGGATCCTCGTAGGGCACGCAGAGGACCTTGTCGTCCCCGCCCTTCTCGTCGGTCATCCGGAACATGCCGATGGTGCGGCAGCGGATCAGGCAGCCCGGGAAGGTCGGCTCGGGGACCAGCACCAGCGCGTCCAGCGGGTCGCCGTCCTCGCCGAGGGTGCCCTCGATGAACCCGTAGTCGGCCGGGTACTGGGTGGAGGTGAAGAGGGTGCGGTCCAACCGGATCCGGCCGGTCTTGTGGTCCACCTCGTACTTGTTCCGGTGACCTTTGGGGATCTCAACCGTCACGTCGAAATCCATCTGCACGCTCCCTCGTCTGCCCACGCTGGCTAACGGAACCACTGGCGACCCCTCCGGACAGGTGAATGCCCACCCGCCGACTCCGGCCGCCGCATAGTCTTCGGACCGAAGTAGTGTCACCCAAGCCGATTTTCGCTGGGGGAGGAGGGGGTCGTGGGGAGGGAAGATTCACACTACCGCCCGGACGGGGGCTCCGCGCACGGTACCGGACGATCCGGCTCCGGCAGTGCCAAGGGGCGGGTCCCGGTGCCGGAGGCGCACCTCCCACGGGCACCCGAAGCTCCGGCCCCGGCACCGGAAACGGTGCCCGAGCGGCCCCCGCCGCTGCCCTGGCGCCCGCCGGCCGGGCCGGCGTCGCCCGCTCCGAACGCGGGTCACTTCCCGGTAGCCGGCGGTGATCAACCGGTGAGCGGCCCGCCACGCGGCAGTGCCACGGTCCCGGTCAGCCCTGCGCCACTCAGCCCGTCGTTCGGTCCCGCGCTGACCGCTTCCGGCACTGGCGGGGTCCCCCCGGTGGGCCCGCCGATCTCCGCGTTGCCGGCACCCGCCGACGCCGAGCCTGCGCCCGCGCCCGCAGCCGCCGAGACGCGCCGTCGGAGGCGGCTGCCGGTGCTGCTGGCCGCCGTGCTCCTGCTGGTGCTCGCCAGCGTCGGAGTCGTGATCACCCGTCCCGGCCCGGTCGCCGGGTGGCTGGGCGACGACGCCGGGTCCGGGCCGCAAGCGGCCGGCGTGACTCCGGAACCCGCCCCGTCGGACGTGCTGGGCGGCCCGGATTCGAACGCCCCGGTGCCCACCCCGGACGGGGTGCGGGCCGTGCTCGATCCACTGGTCGGCGTCGCCACCCTGGGCGACCGGGTGAACGTCTCGGTCGCCGACGTGATCACCGGTCAGACGCTGTTCGCCAAGGGGGCGGACGACGGCACCGTGCCCGCCTCGGTGACGAAGCTGGCGACCGCTGTGACAGTGCTGGCGGCCCGCGGGCCCGGCTACCGGATCCCCACTCGTGCCGTGGCCGGCGCGAAGGCCGGCGAGGTGGTGATCGTCGGGGGCGGGGACCCGACCCTCGCGATCAACAAGAAGGGCTACTACCCGGGTGCGGCGCGCCTCGACGACCTGGCCAACCAGGTGCGTACCGCGCTCGGAGGCACGCCCCCGACCAGTGTCACGGTCGACGGTTCGGTCTACTCCGGCCCGGTCTACGGCCCTGGCTGGGACGACGACATCCCCACCGGCGGTTCGGGCGGCGCGATGACCGCGTTGATGACCGACGGCGCGCGTACCGACCCGGGGGTCGAGCACGGGTCCGCCCAGCGGTTCGCCGAGCCGGACCTCGCCGCCGGCAAGGCGTTCGCCCGGTTGCTCGGGGTGCCGACCTCCGCCGTGAAGCGGGGCGCTGCCTCGCCTCAGGCGGCGACCGGCGCCAGCCCGGCACCGGGTACCGAACTGGGCGTGGTGCAGTCCCCGCCGCTGATCCGGCTCGTCGACGTCATGATCAGCGAGAGCGACAACCTGGTGGCCGAGGCGCTCGCCCGGCAGGTCGCGTTGGCCCGCGGACAGCCCGCCTCGTTCGACGGTGGCGCCGCCGCCATGGACGCCGAGGTGGCGGAGCTGGGCCTGCCCGCCGACGAGATCAGCGTCTCCGACGGCAGCGGCCTGTCCCGGCTCAACCGGATCAGCCCGTCGCTGCTGACCGATCTGATCCGCCTGGCCGCCAGTCCGGACCATCCGGAGCTGGCCGGCGTCTTCGGTGGTCTGCCGGTGGGCGGTTGGTCCGGGACGCTGAACGAGCGCTACCGCAACGCCGCTGGCACTGCCGCGGGCGCGGGCAGCGTCCGGGCCAAGACCGGCACCCTGACCGGCGTGCACTCCGTCGCGGGCCTGGTCACCACCGCCGATGGTCGCCTGTTGACCTTCGCGGTGCTCACCGACAAGGTGCCGGGTGACCGGGACACCGCCCAGCCGGCACTGGACCGGATCGCCGCAGCGCTGGCCGGTTGCGGCTGCGGCTGACAGTCGCCGGTCGGGGGGCGACGCGGTCGCCATCGGTGTCGATCGAGGGCGCGAGCCCGGGCCGGGGTGTCGCGGCGCGGGTACGGTGGGTTCATGGCGCAGTTCGTGGACTGGGATCTGGCCGCCGCCACGGCGGGGGCGTTGAGCAAGTCTGGCCCCCGCGTGTCGTACGCGGAAGCCACCGACGTGGTCGGCGACCTGCGTCGGCTGACCGACGAGGCGGCCGGGCACGTGGCCGACTACACGGGGTTGCGGGCGCAGGTGTCGCACCCGCCGGTCCGGGTGGTCGATCGCCGCGACTGGGCCGCGACGAACATCGCCGGTCTCCGCGAGGTGATCACACCGCTGGTGAGTCGGCTCTCCGGCGACAAGCAACCGGGCGCGTTGACCGAGGCGATCGGGTCCCGGCTCACCGGGGTGCAGGCCGGGACGGTGCTGGCCTACCTCTCCGGCCGGGTGCTCGGCCAGTACGAGGTCTTCTCGGCCGACCCGGGCCAGCTGCTCCTGGTCGCACCGAACATCGTCGAGGTGGAGCGCAAGCTCGGCGCCGACCCTCGGGACTTCCGGCTCTGGGTGTGTCTGCACGAGGTCACCCACCGCACCCAGTTCACTGCCGTGCCGTGGATGCGGGCCTATTTCCTCAGCGAGGTGCAGGCGTTCGTCGACGCCTCGTCCAGCGGAAGTGAGCACCTGGTCGAACGGTTGCGGCGCGGGGTGGCCACGTTGTCCGACGCGGTTCGTGATTCGGAGAGCCGCACCAGCGTGCTGGACATCGTGCAGACCCCGGCCCAGCGGGCCGTACTGGACCGGCTCACCGCGTTGATGACGCTGTTGGAGGGGCACGCCGAGTTCGTGATGGACGGCGTCGGCCCGCAGGTGATCCCGAGCGTGGAGCGGATCCGGGCGTCGTTCAACCGACGCCGGGAGGCGGGCAACCCGCTGGAGAAGGCGATCCGCCGGCTACTCGGGGTGGACGTCAAGATGCGCCAGTACGCCGAGGGGCGCAAGTTCGTGCACGGGGTGGTGGAACGCGTCGGCATGGACGGGTTCAACTCGATCTTCAACTCGCCGCTGACCCTGCCCCGACTGTCGGAGCTGGGTGACCCGGACGCCTGGGTCGCCCGGGTGCACGGCCCGGCCGGCCCCATCCCGGCCGCTGGCTGACCACCCGCCGGTGGCCGCGCTCGCTCCGCCGGTGGCCGCGATCCGGGTGGCGGTCCGCCGCGCCCTGACCGGTCTGCCGTCCGGTGGTCCGGTGCTGGTCGCGTGCTCCGGTGGTGCCGACTCGCTCGCGCTCGCGGCGGCCACCGTCTTCGTGGCACCGCGGCTGGGCCGCGCCGCGGCGCTCGTCACCGTCGACCACGGCCTGCAGGACGGCTCCGCGGAGCGCGCCGAGGCGGTGGCCACCTGGGGGCGGGCTGTCGGGTTCGCGTCGGTGACGGTGGCCCGGGTGGAGGTGGCCGGGCGTCCCGGCGGGCCGGAGGCGGCCGCCCGCGAGGCCCGCTACGAGGCGCTGACCGAAGCGGCCCGGCAGGAGAACGCCGTCGCGGTGCTCACCGGGCACACCCGTGACGACCAGGCGGAGACGGTGCTGCTCGCGCTGGCCCGGGGCGCCGGCCCACGAGGGCTGGCCGGGATGCCCGCCCGACGCGATCTGGGCGGGGTGCCACTGGTGCGCCCGCTGTTGGAGATCGGTCGGGAGCAGACGCGGGCCGCCTGCGCCGTCCTCGGGCTGAGCCCGTGGCAGGACCCGCACAACAGCGACCCGTCGTACGCCCGGTCGAGGGTGCGGGGCGACCTGCTGCCGGCGCTGGTGCGGGCGCTCGGGCCGGGCGTGGTGGACAACCTGGCGCGTACCGCCCGGCTGGTGGCCGCCGACAACGCCGCGCTCGACGAGTTGGCGGGGACGGCGCTTGCGACGGCCCGGTGCCCCGACGGAGGGCTGTCCGTGCCGGCGCTGCTCGGCCTGGTGCCCGCCGTACGCGGCCGGGTGCTGCACTCCTGGGCCCGCGAGGTGGGCGCGCTGCCCGGTGCCCTGTCGCATCGGCACGTCGCCGCCCTGGACGCCCTGGTCACCGATTGGCACGGTCAGGGCCCGGCCGACCTGCCCGGCGGCGTTCGGGTGCTCCGCCGCGACGGCCGGCTGGCATCGGTGCGCCCCACCTGATCTGACCTGCCGGTCTCAGCCGCTGTGCGCCCGGTCGCGGAAGGTGGTCCGGTAGCTGTGCGGGGTGGCGCCGACCCGGCGACTGAAGTGGTGGCGCAACGCTGCCGCGTCGCCGAAGCCGGACTGGTCGGCGACCGCCTCCACGCTCAACGGGGTCTCCTCCAGCAACCGCCGGGCGAGCAGCACCCGCTGGTTGGTGAGCCAGTCGTGCGGGGTGGTGCCGGTCTCGGCGCGGAACCGGCGGGCGAACGTGCGGGGCGCCATGCCGGCGCGGGCGGCCAACTCCTCCACTGTGATCGTCCGGTCCAGGTGACCCATCAGCCACTCCAGCACCGGTTCGAGGGTGGGTGCCTCGGGCGCCTTCGGGATGGGCGCCTCGACGTACTGGGACTGGCCGCCGTCGCGGTGCGGCGGGACCACCATCCGCCGGGCCAGTCGGGTCGCGGTGGTCGAGCCGTGCTCCTGGCGGATCAGGTGCAGGCACGCGTCGATGCCGGCCGCCGTGCCTGCGCTGGTGAGCAACCGACCGTCCTGGACGTAGAGCGAGTTGCACCGCACCCGGGCGCGCGGGTGTCGCCGTTGCAGCTCGTCCACGTACCGCCAGTGGGTGGTGCACTCGCGGTCGTCGAGCAGCCCGGCCTCGCCGAGCAGGAAGGCGCCGGAGCAGACGCTGAACAGGTGCGCTCCGCGGGCGTCGGCCCGGCGGAGCGCGTCGAGCACCGGGCCGGGGACCGTGGTGCCCTGGCTGTGCGCGGGGATGGCCACCAGGTCGGCGTCGTCGACAGGGCCGAGGTCGGCGTGGGGGGTGAGGTGGAAGCCGGACGAGGTACGCACGGGAGCGCCGTCCGGGCTGCACACCTGGAAGCGGTAGGCGGGGAAACCGTCGGCTGTCCGGTCGGTGCCGAACACCTCGGCGAGCACGCCGAGCTCGAAGGGAGCGACCTGGTCGAGGGCGAGGACGGCAACGGACCGCAGCATGTGACGAGGGTAACCCGACAGGTGGCAGTAAATCGATGACCAATGGCATTCCTGCCACTGTCCGGTCGCTTCGTGACGTCGCAGACTGGTCTCAGTCCGGTGCGCACCGGCGGCGAAACCGACAGCAATCATGCGAAAGCGAGCGCCGCCATGGAGTTCCTGTTCATCCTCCTGTTCCTCGTCCTCCTCGCCGCCGCCTCGGCGGCCGGCCTCACCGTCGACAGCCACGATTCGGCCGACTGGAAGCCGAGCGACGATGGCCGCCGCTGGCGGTCACGCACCAACTGACGTGATTAGAGTCATTTGCCCGGAAAATCCTCGGCGGGACCGCGCCAAAAGGTGCGGCCCCGCCGACGAAGGCCATCCGACGTACGGCAGGCTAGGAGTCATGGCTGACGGCTCCTGGTACGACGCCGACATCGACCACGTGATCATCTCTGAGGCGCAGATCCGCGAGAAGACGGCGGAGCTGGCCAAGCAGGTTTCCGCCGACTACTCCCACGTGGGCGACGGGCTGCTGCTGGTGTGCGTACTCAAGGGTGCGGTGATGTTCATGGCGGACTTCGCCCGGGCGCTGGGCCGCAACGGCCCGCCGGCGGAACTCGACTTCATGGCCATCTCGTCCTACGGCCAGGGCACCACCTCCTCCGGGGTGGTCCGCATCCTCAAGGATCTGGACCGGGACATCGCCGGTCGGCACGTGATCGTCGTCGAGGACATCGTCGACTCCGGGCTCACGCTCTCCTGGCTGCTGCGCTACCTCGAGTCGCGCTCGGCGGCCAGCGTCGAGGTGGTCGCACTGTTCCGCAAGCCGGACGCGGTCAAGGTGCCGGTCGGAGTGAAGTACGTCGGCTTCGACATCCCCACCGAGTTCGTGGTCGGGTACGGCCTCGACTTCGCTGAGCGCTACCGGGAGCTGCCGTACGTCGGGGTGCTCAAGCCCGAGGTCTACGCCCGCTCCTGACGCCGGAGCGACCCGTCGCGACGGCCCGCCCGTCGACATGAGCCCTACTTGCATCGGCGTCCATCAAGCCGACGTTCAGCGCGCTCTCAGCTGATGCGGTTACCGTGTAGCACGGTGGCCCGGAGGTTCCTCCGCGCTCGACCCTCTCGATCGCGTGACCGGGCGCTCGGGTGGCCGAGCCGGACTCCCCGCCACGCCGGCTTCCACCCGGACTCGCCGTACGTTGGCTGCGAGGCTGGTGGGCCTGCCCACGGTGCGTGTCGTCGATGTCGAGGGCGCGCAGAGTGCGGGGGCTCGCAGGTTCGCTGCTGGCGTACACGGTCTTTTGATGGTGCACCACTGCGGGGCTCGCAAGCTCACTCCTCGCGTACACGGTGTACCGTCGAATGACCGCGGCGCGGTAGTTTTCGCGCCTCGGGGTCGAGGCCGGCCCGCACGGCGGCTCCGGCCGCCGCTCAGCGCGGCGACACCATCAGACGGTCAGGACGTCGATCAGGAGGATGCGGGCGCCCCGGCGCTCGACAACAGTATGGAACGTACGCGTTTCTTCCGCCGACCGGTGGTCTGGATCATCCTGGTCATCCTCGGCGCCGTTGTGCTCAGTCAACTGTTCACCAGTGGTCCCAGCTACCACCGCGTGGACACTTCCGTTGCGCTCGATCAACTGCACACCGCCAAGATCAACAAGGTGGTCTTCCAGGACAAGGAGCAGACGCTCCAGCTGGACCTGGCTCAGAAGACCAAGTTCGGTAAGACCGAGACCAACAAGATCGAGGCCCAGTTCCCGTACCAGGCTGGCGACCAGATCTGGAACGAGGTGCTGGACGCCAAGGCGAACAACCGGGTCACCGGCCCGGCCGACGCCAAGGTCTCCTCGGACAGCATCTGGGTGAGCCTGCTGGTCAACCTGCTGCCGATCGCGCTGCTCGTGCTCCTGCTGCTCTTCTTCATGTCGCAGATGCAGGGCGGCGGCTCCCGGGTGCTCAACTTTGGCAAGTCCAAGGCCAAGATGATCACCAAGGACACTCCGAAGACGACCTTCGCGGACGTCGCGGGTGCCGAGGAGGCCGTCGAAGAGCTGTACGAGATCAAGGACTTCCTGCAGAACCCGGCCAAGTACCAGGCCCTGGGTGCCAAGATCCCGAAGGGCGTGCTGCTGTTCGGCCCGCCCGGCACCGGCAAGACGCTGCTGGCCCGCGCGGTCGCCGGCGAGGCCGGGGTGCCCTTCTACTCCATCTCCGGCTCCGACTTCGTGGAGATGTTCGTCGGCGTCGGCGCCAGCCGGGTCCGTGACCTGTTCGAGCAGGCCAAGACGAACGCCCCGGCGATCGTCTTCGTCGACGAGATCGACGCCGTCGGGCGGCACCGTGGCGCCGGCATGGGCGGCGGTCACGACGAGCGGGAGCAGACGCTCAACCAGCTGCTCGTCGAGATGGACGGCTTCGACACCAAGGGCGGGGTCATCCTGATCGCGGCCACCAACCGGCCGGACATCCTCGACCCGGCGCTGCTGCGCCCGGGCCGGTTCGACAGGCAGATCCCGGTGGACGCCCCCGACATGGAGGGCCGCAAGGCCATCCTGCGGGTGCACGCCAAGGGCAAGCCGTTCACGCCCGACGTCGACCTCGACGCCGTGGCCCGTCGCACCCCGGGCTTCAGCGGCGCCGACCTGGCCAACGTGATCAACGAGTCGGCCCTGCTCACCGCTCGTAAGGAGCAGCGGGCGATCACCAACGACTCGCTGGAAGAGTCGATCGACCGGGTGGTCGCCGGTCCGCAGCGGCGGACGCGCGTCATGAGCGACAACGAAAAGAAGATCACCGCGTACCACGAGGGTGGCCACGCGCTGGTCGCCTGGGCGCTGCCGCACGCCGCGCCGGTGCACAAGGTGACGATCCTGTCCCGTGGTCGCTCGCTGGGCCACACCCTGGTGCTCCCGACCGAAGACAAGTACACCCAGACCCGTGCCGAGATGATCGACACCCTGGCGTACGCCCTGGGCGGTCGCGCCGCCGAGGAACTGGTCTTCCACGAGCCGACCACCGGCGCTGGCAACGACATCGAGAAGGCCACCCAACTGGCCCGCGCGATGATCACCCAGTACGGCATGAGCTCCAAGCTCGGCGCGATCAAGTACGGCACCAGCGGGGACGAGCCGTTCCTCGGCCGCAACATGGGCCACGAGCGGGACTACTCGGACTCGGTGGCCGCCGAGATCGACGGCGAGATGCGGGCACTGGTCGAGCTGGCGCACGACGAGGCCTGGGAGATCCTGGTGGAATACCGGGACGTCCTGGACAACATCGTGCTCGAGCTGATGGAGAAGGAAACCCTCTCCACTGCCGACATGGCGCGGATCTGCTCCCGGGTGGTCAAGCGCCCGCCGCTGGCGCCGTACAACGGCTTCGGCAAGCGCCAGCCCTCCACCGAGCCGCCCGTGCTCACCCCTGCGGAGAAGGACAAGCTCAAGGCGCAGGCCCAGGCTGACGGCGCGCAGGCGTCGGTCGGCGGGATCGCGCCGTCCAACAACTCGGACGGCACGCACTGAGCAACGACCCGACGGCCAGCTCCCCACACCGGGAGCTGGCCGTCTCCGCGACCGAACCAGACGGCGACGACGAGCTGGACTACGTGGCCGCACGGCTGATCAGCGGCAAACTGACCGGCCGCCCCGTCGAGGACGCTGTCGACCTCGGCCGGATCGAGAAGGCCGTCCGCGAGATCCTGATCGCAGTCGGCGAGGACCCGGACCGCGACGGACTCCAGCAGACCCCGGCCCGGGTCGCCCGTGCGTACGCCGAACTCTTCGCCGGCCTGCGGGTCGACCCGGCCCAGGTGCTCAGCACCACCTTCGAGGCCAACCACGAAGAGCTGGTCATCGTCCGGGACATCGACGTGATGAGCCTCTGTGAGCACCACCTGCTGCCCTTCCGGGGCAGCGCGCACATCGGCTACATCCCGGGCCCCGATGGGCGGATCACCGGCCTGTCCAAGCTGGCCCGCCTCGTCGAGGTCTTCGCCCGTCGGCCGCAGGTGCAGGAACGGCTCACCTCGCAGGTCGCCGACCTACTGATGAGCAAACTCGCACCACGCGGCGTCGTCGTCGTGCTCGAATGCGAACACATGTGCATGGCGATGCGCGGCATCCAGAAATCCGGTGCCAAGACCATCACGTCGGCGGTACGCGGCATCCTGCAATCGGACTCCAAGTCGCGGGCCGAAGCGATGGCGCTGATCATCCCCCGCTGACACCTCGACGCCCCACGGCCGGCCGACACCCATCCGGGACGGCCGGCCGTTGCGTCTTCACCACCCGGCCGGCGTTGCTCCGACCGGGCGGCTTTCCGGCCCGACGGATCAGCCAGCGAGCAGCGCCAACAGCAGGCCCGCCGTGGCCAGCACCGCCGGCACCAGGCACACCAACGCGCCGAAACGCACAGTACGGTCCAGGCGCTCGGTGGGGCTGACCCGAAACAACCGGCCAATGCCAATCCAACCGGCGACGAACGCGACCGCCGGCATCGGCAGTCCGCAGATCAACGCCGCCACAGTGGCCGGTCCCACCCCCGTCGTTACGAGCACCACGACCTGGATCAGCGGCACCAGCAGCGCGAACGGCCCGTACACCAGGAGGTTGCGCGCCCGCGCGGGCCAGGACCCCGGTCGGAACCGGCGGCGCGCGGCCAGCGCCGCGTCCGCCGCCTCGGCCCGACCACGCGCGGTCCGCAGCGCCGCCAAAACGGCCGCCGGGCCACCCGCCATCGACCGGGCCGCCTCGGTCAGCTCCGGCGGTGACGGCACCAGGGAGATCGCCGGTACGCCCAACTCGCGCAGCCGTTCCTGTTGACTCGCCAGCCCGGTACGGACCACAGTCAACTCCTCCCGGGCGGCCTCCGCCGACCGGGCCTGCTCACCGGCAGCGGCAGCCGCGCCCCGGCGTACCCCGTCCAACTGGCGGGCGGCCGCAAGATACTCCGTCCAGGCCGTGCTGGGCTCGACCGCCCGCGGCGAGGCGTCCCCGGGCGCCGCCTCTGCCCGTTGCCGTCCCGGCCCGGTCACCGTCGCGATCGGATCCACCTCGACACCCTCCACGCGCGCCACCCGCTCAGCCGGCCTCGTCGGCGAACGGCACCAGGACAGTGCCCCGCTCGTCCGGGCCGTCCCAGAGCACCGCCCGGTCGGGGCGCACCTGCCACTCGACCGGCCGACCAAAGACCGCTGTGAGCTGCGCGACCGGCACGTCCAGCACGGCCACCGCCGCAAGCTTGTCGACCTCGCCCGCCGGCTCGAACAACGCGGCGAACGGCGGAACCGCACGCCACCAGCCCAGCAGATGCCGGCCCGCCGGCGGCCCGTCCCGTAGGAGCGACCGCAACCGGTCCACCGGCAGATCCCGAGGCCCCGGCCGGTCCAGCCCGAAGACCACCAGATACGTCGGCAGGTCGTCGGCCGCGTCCGCGAGCAGCGTCGGCAGATCCACCAACTCGGCCGCGTGCCGGGTGGCCAAATCCGCAGTCAACGCCTCCGCCAAAGCCCGCGCGCCCGGGTCCGGTGCCGCCACCAGGAAACGGGCACCGCCCGGTGCGTGGTGAGCCGACGTGCTCCGCGCCGCCGTCGCCAACAGCCCGCCCGCCGCGGTGCCCGACCCCAGCACCGCGAGGTTGCGCCCGGCCGCCGGACCCAGCGGCACAGCGACCGTCGACCGGGCCACGTCCACCGCCCGGCCCAACAGGGCGGCCGGTCCGTGTGCCTGTCCCGCCAGGGCCGCCCGGTGGCGCGGATCGTTGCCCAGCAGCGGCCGGGCGTACCCCGCGAAGACCACCGGCGGCACGGACCCGGCCGGACGCGCCGCCCACAACTCGTGGCGCAGCTCTTCCACGACCTCCGGATGATCCTGCGGATCCGGGTGACGGATCAACCGTTCGTGACCCCGGATCGCCCCCCGAGGGCCGCCGAGCCCGCCGGCAGTGTTCACCACCGCGCTGCCCACCGGCAGACCGGCCGCCGAGTCGTTCGTCGGCTCCAACACCGGGCTGCCACCCGGTAGCGCCACCCGTACCGGAAACTGCCCGAGCACCGAATCCCGATGACCAGCATCCGCGCGCGCACTCAACCCCAACTCGCCCGCGCCCGCCAAGACCAGGTGCACGCCGTACGCCCGACCCGCCCGGGCCAGCCCGTCCAACTGGGCGGCCACCTCGGCGGCCAGCCGATCCCGCTCGGCGAAGAGCAGCGGCACATTGTCCACCACACAGACGATCCGGGGCAGCGGCTGGTGCTGACGCAGCTCCGCGAAGCGTTGTCCTCCGGCCCGAGCGCCCGCCTCCGTGCGGCGCTGGACCTCGGCCGTCAACTCGTCCAGCAGATCCCGGACGTACTCCCGGTCGGCGGCCATCGCGGCCGCGCGCACCTGCGGAACCCACGACCGGTCCCGCTCGGTCTGCAAGAACTCCACGAAGGACTCGCCGTCGCCGAGATCCGCCAGGTAGAACGCCAGGTCGTCAGGGCCGTACCGGGCGGCCAGGCCGAGTAGCGCGGTGGTCAGGAACGCCGCCCGGCCCGCAGCGGACCGGCCACTCACCAGCCAGTGTGGGGTCAACTCGGTGAAGCCCAGCGGCACCGACCGGCCCCCGGCGTCGCCGACGGTAGTGGTCAGCCCGTCGGCCGAGTCCGTCTCCCACAACCGCTCACCCGTTGGCGGCAGCAGAGCACCCAGCGCCAACCGGGAACCCGCCTCCACCTGCTCGGCGAGCCGCCGACACACCGCATCGACCAACTCGGCCGGCGGGTCCGACTCGACGAAGACCGGCGAGTTCAGACCGCCCGGTGGATCGGCGCCCGGCCCGGCGAACGAGGCCCCCGGCGGATCGCCGAGCAGCGCGTACGCATTCCGCAGCGCCAGCGGAGTCGTGTGCGGCAGTGGTGCCCGGGCCGAGTACGGGCCGGCGGGCGGCCAACCCGCCACCACCAGGTGCAGCCCAGCGGCCGGCCCCCGCTCGGCCAACGTCTCGATGCGCGCCAGATCGGACGCGCCGGTCGACTCCGGCAGCGCCGCCACCACCAGCAACAGCGTCCGATCGTGACGGCGTCGCCCACTCGCCCCCGGCGTCACCCACTGCTCCGCCTCGGTGAGCACCGCGCGCAGACCCGCCACGTCCACCGCCGGCGGCGGCAACAGGCCGGCATCCGCGAGTGCCCCGAACGGCGTCAGCACAGCTCCGGTGGCATCCACCGCGCGAATCAGCAGGGCACCCGCCGGTGCCGCACCCAACAACCGCAGGAGTACGGCCCGGAGCAAACCCGCCACCCGCGGCTCCCGCGCATCAGCGTCCACGCTGAGGTGACCGGTGCCGACAAGTGGCACCAACGCGGGGAAACGAGCGTCGTCCAACGGCGCCGCAGTACCGACCCGAACGAACGGCGGCGGACCATCACCCGCCGGCGAGTCCACGGTGAGTGAGTCCAGTGCCGCGCCCGACCAGCCCGGCGCCAGCAACGCCGCAGCCGTCCGTAACCGGTCGGCCACCTCGTACTGGCGGCGCTGATCGGCCGGAGCAGGCCGCGTCTCGTCCAGGATCCCAGCAGCCGCTGTCGCGACGGCCGCCGCCCGACGGTGCAGGGCTGCGGCGCGGTTCGTACGAGCCTTCGGACCGGCCACCGCGTCCACCCCCTCTACCCGAGGTTGGCAACCCCTCCCCAAGCAGAGACGGTATCCCAGCCGACGGTCCTCCTCCGGGAGGTGCCTCGGCGCTGCGCCGGTGTTGTCGTGGATCTCACCGGTGGGGAGGGGTCCGTCACGATCCGCTGGATCTGAGGCATTGGCTCCGGAGCGTCCAGCCGATAACTTCAGGAGGTGGAATCAGTGCAGCCCCCCGCCGGTTCCCAGGTCTCCCGCGTACCGGCCCAGCGGACACCGTCGGAGCAGCTGCCGCCCGCCCCGGCAACGCCGGCGCCGCAGCCGCCGCGCCGCCGAATGCGGACGGTGCTCACTGTCGTGGCTGGCGTGCTCGCCCTGCTCTGCGTCGGCGGGGTCGCGACCGCCTTGGTTTGGTACAACCGCGCCTCGACGCCCGACCGCAGCACGCCAGACGTCGCGGTGATCAATTACCTTCAGGCGACGCTCGTCTCCGGCGACCCGAACCGAGCGAAGTTATTCACCTGCGATGGTGCAGTCCCTTTGGTCGATGAGTTCGCTGCTGACGTTGTCAGCCGGGAGCAGGAACTGGGCGTCTCCTTCTCGATCAACATCGAAGATGTCGTCGTGACTGAGACTGTCGGCACCGACGCCACCGTGATCGCTGTCATTCGGCGGAGCGCCGCAATTGACGGAATCCATCAGAGCTTGGCGGATAGGTGGCAGTTCGATTTGAGCAACCGGGACGGATGGCGTGTATGTGCTGGCTCCAGGATTAATTGACTCTCATTCAATCCACAGGAGATGGACCGGGACCTCCAACGTGGTGGGCGACTGGCCGCGCCAGGCCCAGCGGTACCATTCCACCTCGGGTGTGACTCGCACACAGATGTCCCCTTCGGCCCCTGAGTAGGTCTCAGTGACCGCTCGAAGGTCACGATGCTCCAGGCCGTTCTCAACGTGCACCACCCGTCGACCGGTGACCGCGTCCGCTTCGAAGACCGGTGTGGGGGTCCGGTGCGCCGGGCCGTCCAGCGATACCAACCGGATGCCCGTGTCCCGGGCGTCGTCCACGTCCGGTCGACTGCCGACGGTCTCCACCCAGACCCGCTCCACCGGCACCAACGGCGCGAACACCTCGACCTGGTCGGCTTCGGCCCGGTACCACTCGTGCTCGGGGATCACCGGCACGTAGGTCCTGGCGCTCTGCACCACCCGGTCGTCCGCGCGCAGGTCCCCGCGCCAACCCATCCCGGGCAGCCCGACCAGCACCCGTCGACCGCGTAGCTCGACCCGCTCCGTCGCGGGGACGATGGTCAGCGGTCTCGGCGGCTGTGGAGCCCAGTCCGGCTGGTCGGCGAACGGGTCAGGTAACGGTCCGGTCATACCAGTGGTGGCCTCACTCAGCGGCGCGCAGCGGGGCACCCCGCTCGCGCATGAACGGGACCGGGTTCACCGCGCCGGACGCGTTGCGGTCGTTGCGCAGGTGCACCTCGAAGTGCAGGTGCGGGCCGGAGGAGTTGCCACTGCTGCCGACCTTGCCGATCACCTGACCGGCCGTCACGATCTGATCCTTCTTGACGAATGGCTGAACCACCATGTGGCAGTACCGGGTGATGTAGCCACCGGCGTGCAGCAGGTCGACGAACCAGCCGCAGCCCCCCTTGCCGGGGAATCCGTCCACGTTGCAGTCCTGCCGGAGGCGGCGGTCCTCGTCGCAGGTCGAAACCAACACTCGACCGGTCGCTGCCGCGCGAATCTCGGTGCCCTTTGCCGCGCCGATGTCGACTCCGTTGTGGCTGGGCCGGCTGGCGGTGCGGAAACCGGAGCCGACTCCGCCAGGGATCGGTGCGGTCCAACCGGAGGCAGCGATCTGGCCGCGCTCGGCCGCGTTGCACACCGCCTTGCCGTTGATCTCGACAGTGCGGGCCGCGCCACCAGCCAGCGCGTCCACGATCCGGCTGGCTATCTCTTCGTGTTTGGCGTACGCGTCCGGGTATGCGCTGATCTGCACCCGCTGCGCCACCACGGTCAGCGGTCGTTGTTGCCAGCTCCCCACCTTGACGAGCTTCTCGTAGAACTTGCGGGCCGCGTACGCGGGATTCAACCGCTCGGCGACACTGCCCCACCCCGGCCGCTGCTGGAACAGGCCCAGCGAGTCGTGGTCCGCGCCAACGCCCTCATGCGGCAGAGCCAGGGACTCGGGTACGCCGCTGTTGGCAAGGTTGCGTAGGGCGGACTCCTGCATAGCTGTGGCGAGGGCGACCACCCAACCTCGCGAAGGTACGCCCATGTCCTGGCCGACCTTGACGATGATCGCGGCATTGCGGACCTGACTGTCGCCGTACTGGGCGAATCGTGGCAGCTTGCCCGCGATGTTTACTGCTCGGACCGGCCCGCACTCCATGCCCGCCATGGTGTCGCCGTTCTCGGCGTCGTTGCCTCCGAGCCCGGTGAGGAAGAACGCCGCAGTGCCGCCGGTGCAGCAGAGCAACAGCAGCATCCCGGTGAGCACCGCGGCGACCACACCGAGCCGGAGGGGACCCCGGCGCGTTTTGGCGCTACCAACATCGCTCATGGCCGCTCCCAGTCCAGAACGTCGACCAGCCAACCACCATCGGAGGTGACCAGCTCCAACCGGAGCCCGCCGGCATCAAGGGGTAGCACCAACTCGACGAACGTCTCGGTCCGCTCTCGCATGGTTGGAGGACCGGTGACCTTCTCGGCCGGCACGCTTTCGGGCTCGGCGCCGGTCAACTTCTCCCTCAGCGCTGGCGTGGAAAGTGGCCGCAGGCCAGCCTGCCACTCTTCGGTGGTCATCCCGGGACGGCCCAGCCAGGCCTTGGCGAAGCGGTCCGCGGTCTGTTCGGGCGTGCGGGCGCCGGGCGACGTCACGGGTGACGGCGGAGCCGCGCTGTTGAGCAGACCGTCGTCGCCAGCCGTCGGGTCCACGGTGATGATCGGCCCATCCGGACGGCTACTCAACCCATCGGCTGAATCGCCCGGGTTCGAGATCAGCCGGGCCGCCCCGAGCACACCGACGACCACCACCCCGATCACCAGCGCAACGCCCAGCCGGGACCGCAGCGCCCGAGTGAAGAGGAACTCCAACGCCCGTCGCATGACCGTCACCTCGCCTCTGAGCGCACCCGAGGTCCGGTGCGATCCGGTACTCGCTCGGTGGAGCCCGGGCGGTAGACAACGAACGACGGGTTCTCAGCCGGTACATCCGGCTCGGTCCAGGTCGCTGGCTGTCGGCGTCGGGGTTGCGGGGCGGTTGGGCGGCTCCGACCCCCGCCCTCCTCAGCCGGTGCCTCGCCGGGCCGCTCTTGACCGTCGGGGCGCACCGCGTCCGCGCGTCGGCCCTCGGCCGCCGCGGTCGGCACCGGGGCCGGGTCCTCCCGCCGCGCCTCGGGACGTAGCCGGGTCTGCGTCGCGTCGGGCGACCGTCGACGTCCACCCACCGGCTCGGCGGTGCCGCCCGGCTCGGCTACGTCCAGGCGAGCGGCGGTCCGCATGTCGCGGAAGAACCGGCGATGCCAGGACCCGGCCGAACTGACCGCCTCGCTGCTGTCCTTGCCGCCTAGTTGCGTGATCCGCCGGTACGGCCGCAGCAGCAGCCATCCGACCACCCCGCAGAGCCAGACCAGCACCACCTGAAGCCAACCCGGCATGGTGGGGGTACTCATGATCAGGTCGACGGCAAACAGGTAGATGGCTGCCCCGGTGCCGAAGATGGCGATGTTGAACAGCGCGGCGACCACTGCGTTCGCCAACCGCCGCAGACCGGCGCTGGCCGGCCGCAGTAGACCGATGGTGCCCAGGATGGGTGCCGCGATCACCGCCCATCGGAAGATCAGGAAACCCAGCAATACCAGTAGCGACGCGGTCAGGTCGAACATCGCGAAGAGTAGGGCCGCGAGCACGGCGATGAACCCGGCGCCGACCCGATCCATATCGCGAATACCCTGGAGATATTCGTACGCCTCTGGATCCTCGGTCTTAATCTGCTGGGCCACTCGCGCCCACTGCTGCTGCTTTGCCTTGATCGTCGCCTCTCGGGCGGCCGAGCTGGCGCGCATCGACTTGGCCTCACCCCACGTAAGAGATCTCGCATCGTAGAGCGCGGGGCCGTACTTGAGTGCGGTCTCGCTTTCTGCTGAACCTAATACGCCCCGGAGCCAATTCCGGTACAGCATTGTCTCGGTAGCGGTGTCGCTGGCTCGGACGGCAGGGGTTCGAAGATCCTTGCAGCGGTCCGGATCAATGCATCGCCCTGGGTCCGGCTCCTTCGCCTGCGGCCCAACGGTGTCATGCACCACTCCGAGGCTGGTGACAAGTGCGCCGTCGGCGATGTTCGCTGACTTGACCGGCCACGCGGCCAGTGCGGTGACCGCGACCATCACCAGCAGTGCCCAGCCCGCAGTGGTCATCGCGTTGCTCATGTCTGACTGGCGGGACCGCCAGAGTAGGTAGAGTCCCACCACGCACAGGGTGACGATTCCGAAGACGCTGAACACCTTTTGGTACACGGCCTTGGTCGCCTGCTCGACAAGCGGATCGGCCCATCCCCACATCGAACCGGGGTCCCAGGCGCGCTCTCTGAGCGCATTTGATGCGCCGATAATCGCCGTGGCGGCCATGAACTCGCCATTGGCGATCGTCGTGGTGAACTTGTAGTCCGGATGAAGCACGCTTGAGGCGCAGCCACCGTCGATGTCATAGGTGTTATAGCTGTAGCCACCGTAGCCATAGAGGCTGTACCGACCAGCTACTCCGTTCGCGGCGTCCGTCGGTGGCGCCGCCGCGAACCAGCCTGCGAGCCCCGAGTCCGGCGTACCGGGGGTTGGTGCGTTGCGGCAGGTGACCTGGTCTTCGCTGACCGCTTGTAGCTTCGCCACGCAGGCGCGGAAGTCAGCTTGCCATTCGGCGGTCGTGCAGAGGTCGGCGCGGGCCTGGGCGGCGGGCGGTGCGGCGGCTGCGGCCTCCGCGCCGATCAGCGGCCAGGTGAGGGTGGCCCCGGCCAGTACGCCAAGGGCGAGCAGGAACGACGCGGTCCTTGCCCAGGCCCTAGCCATGTCACGCCTCCAGATCCGGCAGGGGGATGCTCGGCAGGACGCCGGCCGCCGCGGCGATCGCGGCGGGCGTCGTGTCGAGGTGGTCCAGCAGCCCTTCGACGTACGAGACGTCGACTCGGACCTTCTGCACCCGGCCGTCCACGTCGCGCATCACGAACTCGCGGAAGCCGAGCCGGCTGGACGAGCTGGTGTCGGCGGCGGAGAGCGAGGCGAGCGTGGCCTCGTACCCGTCGTTGACCGGCACCCGCAGCAGCCGTAGCGCCTCGGAGGCGATCTCGGCGTCTTCGGCGATGCGGCCGACGAAGACTGTGGAGACGAGGTTCTGCACGTCGAGGCCGAGGATGTCTTTGGGATTCTGGGAGGCGACCAGTGCGGCCAGGTTCCACTTGCGGGAGTCGCGGGCGAGTCGGACCAGGAAGGAGCGCCCGGACCGCCAGCCTTCCATGAAGTGCGCCTCGTCGAGGCCGACGAGTTTGCGCGATGACATCGAGCCGCCGTAGCAGCGCCGCACGGCGAGCCGGTGGGCGGTGTGCAGCATCGGCAGGGCCAGTGCTTCCTCGGCCGACCAGTACTCGCGTTCGATCTTGAGATCGGGCAGCCGTAGCCCGGCCATGGTGATCACGGTGAGTGCCGCGTCGGCACCGAGCAGCCCTTCCGGCGGTCGGCCGAAGAAAAGCATGGCCAGCGGCATCTCGGCGGTGTCGAGCAGGAGGTTGGCCAGTTCCTTGCCGGCGTCGTCGTCGAGCCGCCCGAGGCAGCTCACCACGTCGTCCAGGGTGGAGGTCTCCTCGGCGGGGACCTGGCGGACGGCGTGCCGGAAGAGGGTGGCGGTCGACGCCTCCCTGGCCACCTGCGGCGGGACGAGCATCATGCAGATGTCCTGGACCAGCATCCGCCGCTCGGCTCGGGCGTTGGAGACCGCGATCTCGAACTCCCGGTCACCGGCGGCCCCGGTGCCGAACTCGGAACGCAGCGGCGTCGGGATGAGTGAGTAGGGCGCCAGGGTGCCGTGCTCCGAGCCGGTCAGGTTCAACACCCGGGAGTACGGCCGCAGCTCGGGCATCGCGCAGAGGCGGGCCAGCGGGCCGGACGGGTCGAGCAGGGTCACCTGGACACCTCGGCGGGCGGCCAGATAGCCCAGGGCGCCGAGCAGTGTGGACTTGCCACCGCCCGGTTCGGCGACGAAGACCGCGAGCCCGGAGCGTTCCCGGACCTCCATGGGGAAGTGCAGGTCGAGGAAGACGGGACGGCGGCAGGTGCCGGCGGTTCGGCCGATCAGGTCGCCCCGCCGGTCGCCCACGTTGGATGCGGCCTGGGGGAGCGCGGCGGCGAGCAGCGGCACCGGCATGCGACGCACGTAGCCGGTGTTGGCGATCGGTTCGCCGGGGATGAACTCGCGGGCCAGCCAGTCCTGGTTCTTCGGGTGCTGCAGCGAGATGCGCAGCTCCCGGGAGTAGAGCTGGATGAGCCGGCGGGCCCGCTCCAGGCATTCCTCCCTGGTCCGGCCGCCGACCGCGATCCGGTGCCAGCCGTGCGCACGGGCCGAGTCGACCGGGAGGCCGGTGGTCATCTCGTCGCCGATCACCAGGGCGCGCTTGGCCAGTCGCTCCAGCTCCGGAGGCGCGTCGATGCCGTGTTCGGCGTAGTCGAGCTGTTGCGAGCGGATCATCCGCAGCCGGTGTTCCAGATTACGGAAGGAGTCGCCGGAGCCGAGGATGTCGACGCGGGTGGAGATCTCCATCGGCCAGGGCAGCCGCTCGTGGAAGTGCAGCCAGGGCTCGTGTCGTTCCGGGATCTCCAGCGGCTCCATCCGGCCGACCGCGAGCACTGCCACGTGCCGCTCCTCGCCGGTCATCCGGTTGACCAGCTTGACCGTCGAGCCGTACGGGGTGCGGTAGCGCTCGACCTGCTCGGTCATGGCGAGCAGGTCGCCGCGCTCCCAGCGCCCGTCGGTGACGGGGGAGAGGGTGCTCGGCGGCGACATGCACAGCGCCACCGAGCGGTAGAGGAGCCATTCCAGCTCCTGGGCGGTGACCCGCCGGCCGCGCATGCCGAACGCCCCGAGCACCTCGTCGAACTGTTCCACGGTGCGGCCCAGTTTGCGGCGTTCTCCATCGGCGGTGCCCCGGCCGAAGGTGCGCAGCAGCCGCTCGGTGAGCGAGTCGCCGAGGGAACGCCTGGCGAAGGTGACGCCCAGGTAGGTCTGGCCCTCGGCGTGGTTGACAGCCATCAGGTGGCGTTGGGCGGCGACCAGGTGGTCGGCCCAGCCGGTGGTGCCGGGGACGTCGGGGAGCGGCGCCGAGGTGTGCGTGTCGATCGTGCGCGCCCACTCGTCGGCCGGGAACGGCCGGGTGGTGCGGCGCAGGTGCAGTCGGAAGCCGGCCAGGCCGGCGTACTGCTCGGAGATCGCCGACAGCAGCGCCTCGCGCTCGGCGTCCGGCCGGAACGCCCAGCGGACCTCGGGCAGCCAGTACCACGCGGTGACGGTGTTGGGTGTGAAGGTCAGGTGGCCGGCGATCTCGGTGATGGCCAGCTCGACAGATGGATCCCGATCCCCGAATTTGATCTTCGGAGGGCGAACCCGGGTCGGCTTGATCGGTCGATCCGATCGGCTCGCCGTGCGCTGCCGCGGCGCGGCGATCTCCTTACCGGAGGCCGAGGTGCCGGTGCTCCGGGGTCGATCCGAGTCGGTGACCCGGCGCGCCGTGCTTTCGAGAGCCGGCCGATCCGCAGCCGTGATCATGGCCGGCTGCTCCGAGGGGGCCGTGGACCGGCCGGTGGCCACCGTCGGCTGGGGTGGCCCTTGAGCCGCCGGTCGGGCCGGCGACATCGCTGTGGGGCGGCCGCCCGGCACGGTGTTGCCGGGTCGGCGGACGGAACCTGTGGTCGCCGACGGTGAACCGCCGTCGGTGGGCAGGTCGGGCTCGTCCGGCGGACGCCGCATCGGCCGTCGATCGCCGGCTTGATGCGGCACCCGGGACTCGCTGGCCGGGTGGCCGCCGCCGTGTCGTGGCTCGACGGGTCGGCCGCCATTGCCCGGCGGGTCGGCCGGCGTCCACGGTGGCTCGAGCTCGGGAACCGCGCGGGCTGGTGCCGGGCTGGCGGTGGGTGGCGGCTGATGTGGGATCGCCGGCTGCTCGCGGGTGCTCGGGCCGGCGGTGACGGCTCGTGGCGAGGCGGGTCGCCCCCCGCCGCCGAAGAGGTCCAGGAAGGGGGAGTCGATGTCGGCGTTCTCGCCGGCCGACACGGCGGTGGGCTCGGCCGGTGGCGTCCGGCGGGGAATCGGCCGAGGTGCCTGGAACACGCCGACGGCACCGTGGCCAGGTGACGTCACCAGCGCGGGGTCGAGGGCAACCTCGTCCTCGTCCTCGGTGTAGTCGAATGAGTGCGCACGGTGACCGACTGGTGCGCCTGGGCGGCCTGCCGGGGAGCCCGGCGTGGAGGAGCGGCTCATGCGATCGCCTCGGTGACTGTCGGCAGACCCATGCCCGCGTCCTGCGACGGACCGTTCGACGTACGTCCGGTCATGCCAGCTCCTCCCGAATCCTGATCCGGCTGCCGACCAGGCGCGGATCGCGCTGCTCGACCGCCGGCTCCCGGGTGCGTCGCCAGTCGGTCAGCGCGGTGCGGATGACCACCCGCGCCGGCCGATCGGGGTCGACGTGCCGGAAGATGAACGACGTGGTCACGATGGCGAGCGCGATCTCCCAGGCTGGGAAGAGCTCGACCGTCAACGTGAACAGCCAGTGGATGAACATGTAGAGGGGGACCAGCAGCATGAAGAGCCCGTACTGGGCGTAGGGCAGGTGGACCGGAAGGGTGTAACCGGGCGGCCCGAGGTAGACCAGGCGGGCCCGGTAGATGTCGTCGTCGGTGCGCAGCCGCATCTGGTGAACGCGCCTATTCGAAGATCAGGTCGATCAGGTAATCGCCGACGAAGAAGAGTGTTGCCGCGCCCGCGATGAAGGCGAGCCCGACGATGGCGATCGCGGAGCTGGTCAGCACCTTGGAGATCTCACCTCGGCTGGCACGGCCGATGAAGATGACGCCCAGGACGGCGAGCAGGATCGGCGCGATCTTGCTGGCGAAGAAGGTGACGACACTGTTGGTGTCGATCCCCTTCGGTGCCGGCTCCGCGAGTGGAGTCGACGCCAGGGTGGAGAGCGCGTGGGCGACGCCGGACGACGCCGTCTCCATGAGCTCGAAGGCGATCACTGGAACCTCCCCATAGCGCGGCCGGCGATGCCGCGGCGGTGCAATAGGCAAGCCTGGCGGGAAAAGTGCTCCACAGGGCATGGCGTTCTTGACCCTGTGTTCGTTACTCACCACGGAGGGTGGCGAGGTTTGGGCGGTTTTCCCCCGCTTCGGCCCTCCCTCCAAGCTTCGCCATCTCGATGCTGGCCAATTCCAAAGCGTACGGGCCGCCCCGGATTGCGACAAGCCGCGAAGGGACTGCCCGATACTGCCCGGATGACCGATCGTACACCTGTTCTAATCGGCACGTCAGGGGCAGTGGTACGGGGCCTACCCGGGGTCGCTGGGCGCCGCTGCCGCGACCGGTACCGTCTAGTCGTGACCGATCTGGTGCGGGCTTCGGGCCCGGTGGTGATGGGCGTCCTCAACGTCACACCGGACTCCTTCTCCGACGGCGGACGGTACGCCGACCTGGACGCCGCCGTCGGACACGGCGTCCGTCTACGCGACGCCGGTGCGCACCTGGTCGACATCGGTGGCGAGTCGACCCGCCCGGGCGCCGAGCGGATCGACGCGGCGACCGAGGCCGAGCGGGTGTTGCCGGTCATCCGCGAGCTGACCGCCGCCGGTGTGGCGGTCAGCGTCGACACCAGCCGTGCGCGTGTCGCGGAGGCCGCCCTGGCTGCCGGCGCGGCGGTGGTCAACGACGTCTCCGGTGGCCTGGCCGACCCGGACATGGCCCGGGTGGTCCGCGACGCGCACTGCCCCTGGGTGCTGATGCACTGGCGTGGACACTCCCGTGCCATGCGCGAACTGGCCACCTACACCGACGTGGTGGCCGATGTCCGGGCCGAGTTGGCCCAACGGATCGACGCGGCGTTGGCCGCCGGGGTGGCCGCCGACCGCCTCATCGTCGACCCCGGGCTCGGCTTCGCCAAGACGGCCGCGCACAACTGGGAGCTCAGCGCCCGCCTGCCGGAGTTGCTGGATCTCGGCTACCCGCTGCTCTTCGGGGCTAGCCGCAAGTCGTACCTCGGTGGGTTGCTCGCCGCCGTGGACGGCACGCCGCGACCGACCGCCCAGCGGGAGGCGGCCACAGTGGCGACCAGCGTGCTGGCGGTCGCCGCCGGCGCCTGGGGCGTACGCGTACACGACGTGCAGGCCACCGCCGACGCGCTCGCCGTCTGGGCGGCGACCGGCAGGCCTCGCCTGGCCGTGCCGCCGCACGACAGGAAGCGAACGCAAGACGATCACGAGCATGGGGTACGGCGATGACGACGGACCGGATCCACCTGACCGGCCTGCGGGCGCGCGGCCGGCACGGGGTGTACGACTTCGAGCGCGTTCAGGGGCAGGACTTCGTGGTCGACGCCGTCCTGGAGCTGGACCTCGGCCCGGCCGCCGCCAGCGACGATGTCACCGCCACAGTGCACTACGGCGAGTTGGCCGAACGCCTGGTCGCCGTGGTGACCGGCGAGCCGGTCAACCTGATCGAGACCCTGGCGGACCGGCTCCTCGAGGTCTGCCTGGCAGACGTTCGGGTCGACGCCGCGACGATCACAGTGCACAAGCCCGAGGCTCCGGTACCGCACACCTTCAGCGACGTGGCCGTCACCATGACCCGGGCGCGTACCCGGTGACGCGGGCGGTTCTGTCGCTCGGCAGCAACCTGGGCGACCGCCTGGAGCACCTGCGTACGGCCGTCGCCACCCTCGGCGACGCGGTGCTCGTGCTCTCCGGGGTGTACGAGACTCCACCGTGGGGCGACACCGATCAGCCCGCGTACCTCAACGCGGTGGTGCTCGTGCAGGACGAGAGCGCGACCCCGCGCGACTGGCTGGAGCGGGCCCGCGACGCGGAGCGTGCGGCCGGGCGGGTCCGTGACCCGCAGCGGCGGTTCGGGCCGCGCACCCTCGACGTGGACGTGATCGCGGTCTGGGGCGACGACGACGAGCCGGTGCTCAGCGACGAGGAGGAGCTGACCCTGCCGCACCCTCGGGCGCACCTGCGCGCCTTCGTGCTGCGTCCGTGGATCGACATCCAGCCGTACGGTCGGCTGCCCGGTCACGGCTGGCTGACCGACCTGTTGACCATCGGCCCCGCGGCGGACGAGGCGTTGGAACTGCGTCCCCGGCCGGAGTTGGCGTTAGAGTCGACGGCATGACCGAGCGGAACCGGCCGGCATGACGCAGGCGAAGCCCCCACCCCGCGGGTCGGGCCCGGACGGGTCGCGGATGGGCCCCACCCGGATCTCGACCCTGGTAGTGGCCGGCCTGGGTGCGGCGGCGGTGGCCTGGCTGCTGATCAGCACCCTCTATTACAGCGGCATTCCCCGGCTGCCCTGGCTGCCGGTGGTGACGCTGGCCGGGCTCGCCGTGCTGGAGGCGTACGCCGCGATCAACACCCGGGGCCGGATCGAGCGCAAGCCGGGTCGGGAGCCGGTCGATCCGCTGTTGGTCGCCCGCTTCGTGGTGCTGGCCAAGGCGTCGGCACTGGCCGCTGCGATCTTCGCGGGCTTCTACGCGGGGCTCACCGGCTGGCTCTTCGTGGAGACCACCCGCGCAGCCCTGGACGATCGACCGGCCGCCGGCGGAGGCCTGCTCGCCTCGCTGGCACTGGTCGGCGCCGCGCTCTGGTTGGAGCACTCCTGCCGGGTGCCGGAACGCCCGGACGACGAGCGCGAGCAGGACCCTCGGGAGAGCCGCCCCGGCCAGCGCTGAGCAGGGGGTTACGCCCGGCTGCGGGCGCGGGTACGGTGCCTGCGATCGGAGAGCAAGGGCCGCCCAGGGTCCGTCCGTGCGCCGGACTGGGCACGGTCGGCCACTGGGGAGGCGGCGTCATGGGGTACGAAGAAGCGGGCCGGGACCGGTCGGCCGAACCCTCGTCGGGGGTGCCGGCAGCCGTCCTGGACAACGTCTTCGACGATCCCACCCACGGTGAGCCCGGCCGGGATCGGATCGGCGTACACCTGGGGTGGGAGCTGCTGCTGCTGGCCGGGCTGGCCGCCGTGAGCTGGCTGCTCTGGCGGGAGGATCCGGCCGCGGTGCGCGACGGCAACCTGCGCACGCTGCTGATCAACGCGGTCGGGCTGGGGATGCTCGCCCTGGCCGCCGGGCTGAGTCTGCGCACGGCCGCGCCGAACCTGGCCGTCGGCCCGATCGCGGTAGCGGCCGCCCTGCACTACGCCGAGCAGGGTGACCGGGGCCTGCCGGCGTCGCTCGGCCCGGCCGTGGCGGTCGCCGCGGTGGGCGGGCTGGCGCTGGCGCTGGCCGTGGTGGTGCTGCACGTGCCGGGCTGGGCCGCCAGCCTGGCCGGCGCCGCCGCCGTGGTGGTGTACATCGAACGCCGATCGGCGCCCGTGCTGGTGCAGGGCGACTACGACCCCTCCAGCAGCGCCGGTTACCTCTTCGCCGGCTTCGCAGCGGTGGCCGTCCTGGGCGGGTTGTTCGGCGCGATCCGGGCGATCCGCCGGCTCGTCGGCCGGTACCGACCGATCGCCGACCCGGCCCGTCGGCGGGGCGCGGTTGCCGCCGTGGTGACCGCCGTCGCGTTGGTCATCTCCACGGTGCTGGCCGCTCTGGCCGGCATCCTGCTGGCCGCCAACGACCCCGGGCCGGTGGCGCCCACCTCGGGGCTGGACTGGACGGTGCTGGCCATGGGCGTGGCCCTGCTCGCCGGCACCAGCGCGTACGGCCGCCGGGGCGGCGTGTTCGGCACGCTGCTGGCGGTCGGCCTGGTCACGGTCTTTCAGGTGTACGCGCCGGAGCGCGGCTGGACGCTGAGCAACTGGGTGGTCGGCGGGGCCGCGCTCGGCGTCGGGTTGCTGGCCACCCGCCTGGTCGAGACGCTCGGGCGGCCCCGACCGGGCAGCACCGACCGGCCCGAGCCGGTCAGCGACGGCACGATCAGCTCGGGCTGGACCACGCCGCAGCCGCAGTCCGTCGACAACTGGCCTCCCACGCTGCCGACCCAGGCCGCGCCGCAACCGATCGACCCGTGGCGGGATCCGCGGTGGGAGGACGGCCCGCGACGGTGGGACACCGACGAGCGGTGAGCCGCGTCGCGTCCGCCGAGCCGGAGCTGATCTCGACCGTTAGGCTCGGCGACATGACCGACTCACCTGCCGCCACCCCGGGCGGAACCTCGTTCGAGGAGCTTGACGCGCTGTCCACCGAGGAGCTGCGGGAGCGGGCGTTCGCCCGGGCCCGGGAGCGTCGGGACGTGGCCTTCTTCTGGTCGGTGCTGCGCCACCTGCCGAACGCGGACGAGGCCACGGTGCTGGACGGCGCCCCGAACTCGATCGGCCCGACGATCGACGAGGCCAACGCGCTGTGGCGGGAGCTGACCGGTCACGGCTACGAGGAGTCGGCGCCGCTGCTGCGGGCCGCCTTCATCGACTACCTGATGAAGCACTGAGCCGCTCGGGGCAGCCCAGGTCCGCCCGAGCCACCGGTTCGGGGCCTGGGCGGATCGCGTCGTTCATGCACCGTTCCGGCCCGGTCAGCCGCTACGGCACGGCCGCCGGCACCGGCGCACTCGCCGTGTTGCTGCTGGTCGGCATCTGCGGCAGTCCGGCGTACACCGGCTGGGCCGTCACACTGACCGACCCGGAGTCGGCCGGGGCGTTCTACGCGCGCCTGCTCGCCTGGCCGGCCTGGCGGCTCGACGCGGACGGGCAGGCCGGCGGGTTGTTCGCCGCCGACCTGCGAGCCGTGCTGCTGGTGGTCCTCGCGGTGGCGCTGCTCTACCTGTTGCCCGCCGCCCAGGTCGCCCGGGTGCCCGGCCCGGTCAGCCAGTTCTTCTCCGGCTGGGCCGCGTACGTGCTGGCTGGCGGGCTGGCCGCCGTGCTGGCGGCGCTGCTCGGCCCGGCACCGTCACTGCTGGGGGCCCTACAGGACGCCAGCACCGGTGCCGGCTACGGCTTTCTCACCGGATGGATCATCGGCATCGCCAGCCTCGGCGGTCGCGCCTGACCCGACCGAGCGGGGCGGCTGGGGTGTCGAGCAGGCCCAGGGCCGACCCGACCCGGTGGTGGTGGACCTG